>NZ_BAAAEN010000008.1:0-39280 GCF_039523035.1 Pigmentiphaga daeguensis
TGCAGAACATCTACATCCGCAAGGTCGAACGCCGCGGCAACCACTTGTACAACGTCGAGTTCTCGCATCTCGACGCGGTCAAGGACCCCGGCAAGGCGAAGTGAAACACCGGGTGCGCGACGTTGCGCCGCGCACCCGCCATCGTCCCGAAGTTCCCGCACCTCACCTGGAGCATACATGGGCATCGTAATCTTCGACGGCGGCTCTCGGGCGGCGAACGGCAGATGCTGGCCATCGGCCGCGCGCTGATCACCAACCCCCAGTTGCTGCCGCTGGACGAGCCCATCGATGGCCTGGCTCTGTCCATGTCGCAGCGCGCCATCGTGCTTCGGCATGCCCAAGGGGAAACAACATGGGAAGGCACACTTATCCGTACGACGTCGACGCCGAACCGACGCTCTACAACGAACGCAGCTTCTTGAAACGAGAGGCGCTCGAAAGATGGGCGGGCTTTCCCCTGGGATACAACCTTGCGGACGGCACCTTGCACAATCCAGCCCGCTATCGCGCCCATCCCAGCTTGGCCTGCATTGCGACCGGATGGGCCGAGGCTTCCATGCTGTGCAACGGCAAGCCGTTTCAACTGAAAACCGATCCCGGGTCGATCGGGCTTTTTGCGCCGCATACGGAAATCGAACGCTGCTGGTGGCATTCCGCGAACGCCGAGCGCGTCGTCATCGAACTGGACATGTCCGAATTGAATCCGGCCATGATGCTGGACGACGAAGTGCTCGATGTTCCCCTGGATCTCAATCTGCAGTTCTACGATGGGCAGTTGCTGCAGGTCATGGTGGCCATTGCAAAGGAAGTCGAGCAGGGTTGTCCGAACGGCCCCCTGTATGCCCAATCCTTGTGCCTGGGATTGGCGCTGTACCTGAGAAGGCGCTTTTCATCGCGTCCCTTGAGCCGGACGTTCGACAAGGGCCGTCTGACCTCGCGGCAACTGCGCGCGATCGACGAGTACATCAGGGAGACGATGGGGGCGGACATAACCGTCGATGCCCTGGCCGCGTCGACCGGCTTGAGCAAGCCGCATTTCATGAAGCTCTTCCGGATGACGACCGGTACCTCTCCATACCAGTACGTGCTGCGAGCGCGCGTTGAGGCTGCCGTCGTCCTCATGAAGAACGGAGAGCCCCTGGCGACCGTTGCGAGGAAGGCCGGTTTTTCCAGCCAGAGCCATTTCTCCGCGGTATTCGCCAAGTACATGGGCATGCCCCCCAAACGCTATTTGTCCAGCGTCATTGACAAGTCCAGGCGATGGAGTGGCGAAGAGGATTCCGATGGAGGGCCGGCATCTGCGTGATGGGCGGAAAGATTCATTCTTAAAAGGCTTCACCTGCGTGAGGAGAGATGCTCACGGGAATGTCGTCGGTGAAGGACACCAAGCAGTGATGGGCAACGAGGAGACCATGATGGAACTGCGTAGAAAAGCCGGCGCCATGCGCTGGGGAATGACGACGATGGCACTTGCCGCGCTCGCCGCGTGCGGCGGGGGGGATGGGAGCGCCGACAATCCCGCGCCGCCGCCTTCCGGTGGCAATCCCGGGATAGGCGATCTGGCGATTGCTCCGGTGATGAGCTGCTCGGCCGAGGGAATCGGCAAGGTCATGCTGACGACCGACGATGCCCCGGCCAAGGGCTTCAAGGCGACGATCCTTGAAGTCGCCGCCAATACCGTCGATGGTGATCCGACCAAGCAGTACTGCCTGGTAAAGGTCAAGGTCGATCCGGAAATCAACATCTGGGTGGCCATGCCCTCGGACGGGACCTGGAATGGGAGATTCCGATCGGAAGGAGGGGGTGGCTATGCGGGATCGGTGAGTGTCGCCACGGACTCGATCAAGCAGGGGTTCGTCGGCGTCCAGACGGATACCGGCCACAAGTCTTCGGTGGGCGGCTCGTTCGGCATGTTGTCGCCGGGCGTACCCAACACGCAGTTGCAGGAGGATTTCGCGTTCCGTAGCGAGCACCTGATGTCGGTCATCGGCAAGCAACTGACAAAAAGTTATTACGGACAGGATCCTGTGCGTTCGTATTGGTACGGTTGTTCCACGGGGGGGCGTCAGGGCTTGATGATGGCGCAGCGCTATCCGGACGATTACGACGCGATCCTGGCCGGAGCACCCGCCATCCATTGGGATCGCTTCCAGGCATACCAGATATGGCCCCAGGTGGTGATGAACAATGACCTCGGGGCCGTAATCAGCCGCGACAAGCTCAATCTCGCCACGTCGCGCGCGGTGGCGAGCTGCGATGCGGCGGATGGCGTTGCCGATGGCGTGATCGACGATCCGCGTTCATGTCGCTACGATCCCTCCACGGACAACAGTATCACGCGCGCCGACTGCGCCGACGGGTCTTGCCTGACGCCGGCCGAGGCCGTCGCCGTCAAGAAGATATGGGACGGTGCGCGCGACCTGTCCGGCAACCTGCTGTGGCCGGGCGTGGAGCGCGGCGCCAATCTTGTCTCCCTGGCGGGGGCGTCGCCGTTCAGCATCGCGGTCGAACAGCCCAGGTACTGGGTCTACCTCGATCCCGACTGGGATTGGAAGACCTTGACCTATGCCAACTATGGCCAGTTCTTCGCCGATACGGTACGCGTGGTCAATCCGGTGATAGGGACGGACAATCCGGATCTGTCCGCGTTCAAGGCCCGGGGTGGCAAGCTGATCATGTACCACGGCTGGAGCGACAACCTCATCATGCCGCAGGGCACCATCCGTTACTACGATGCAGTGAAGGCAAAAATGGGCGCGTCGGCCGTCGACGAGTTCGCGACGCTCTACATGGTGCCGGGAATGGGCCATTGCAGCGGTGGCGATGGTCCCAACCAGTTCGGGCAGGGCAGCAGCGGCACGGTCGCGAAGGACCCCCAGCATGATGTCTTCCGTGCCCTGATGGACTGGTCGGAAAAGGACGCCAAGCCCGGAGCGATCATCGCGACCAAGCTCGTCGACAACAAGGTGGCGCGTACTCGGCCTCTTTGCCAGTATCCGCAGGTTGCGCGATACAAGGGAACGGGCAGCACGGACGATGCGGCGAATTTCAGCTGCGTAGCGGCCGAGTGATGTTCCATCGTCCTTGAACGATGCCCCCTTGATCGCTGCGTCAAGGGGGCATTTTTCCTGTCGATGCGAGCGGTATTGCTCTACGCCGGGCTCAAGCCGACAGCATCCGATGAATCAGGTCCGCCGTATTCGTCGCTGAAAATTTCTTCATCAGACTCGCGCGGAACACCTCCACCGTGCGCGGACTGATGCCGAGTTCCCGGGCGATCACTTTCGAGGTCTTGCCGTCCAGGAGTCGCGATGCGACTTCGCGCTCGCGAGGCGTCAGGGCCTCCGACGTGTGCGGCCGCTCGGCGCTGACATCCTCGAAGGTCCAGATCCCTGCCTCGTGCGGGCGCTCGCGGTTGAAGGCCCGGCCGGTCACGCGGCACCAGAAGTGCTGGCCGGTGGCGCGCTTCATGATACGCGTATCGGCATAGCGCCCATGCTTGTTCAGGATGGGGGCGATGCGCCTGCCCAGGCGCTCGAATTCCTCGGTCGTGGGATACAGCTCGCGGAACGACGCGCCCAGCAGGATTTCCCGGGACGCGTGGAAGACGTCGCAGACATAGCTGTTGCAGTCGACGATGATCCGGTTCTTCGAGAGGACGAGGCCGATGGGCGCCATCTCGAAGGCCAGGCGATAGTCCGAGTCGGTGGACACCGGCGCTCCTAAGCAAAACTACGTAGATAGCTACGTAGTATCTTCCAAACGCTCGCCTTGCGCCAGCCCCCCTGGCTGCGAAGGCGATGCGGTGGTTCCAGTCCTTGGAGGAGGTGTCGTGAACAAGATTTATCCATCCGCCCCCGATGCGCTCGCGGGCGTCGTGAAAGACGAGCAGATGATCGCGGTGGGCGGCTTCGGCCTGTGCGGTATCCCGGAGGCGCTGATCGAGGCGCTGCGTGCCTCGGGCGTCAAGGGCCTGACCGTGATCTCGAACAACGCCGGCGTGGACGGCTTCGGGCTGGGCAAGCTGCTGGAGACGCGGCAGATCCGGAAGATGATCTCGTCCTACGTGGGCGAGAACAAGGAGTTCGAACGCCAGTACCTGAGCGGCGAGCTGGAGCTGGAGTTCACGCCGCAGGGCACGCTGGCCGAGAAGCTGCGCGCCGGCGGGGCGGGCATCCCGGCCTTTTTCACCAAGACGGGCGTGGGGACCCTGGTCGCCGAAGGCAAGGAGCTTCGCGAGTTCGACGGGGAAACCTATGTGATGGAACAGTCCCTGGTGCCCGACGTGGCCCTGATCAAGGCGCATGTGGCCGACCGTGCCGGCAACCTGCGCTTCCGCTACACGGCTCGCAACTTCAATCCGGCGGCCGCCACGGCGGGAAGGATCACCATTGCCGAGGTCGAGGAGATCGTCGAGGTCGGCGATCTGGCGCCCGACGACATCCATCTGCCGGGCATCTACATCCATCGCATCGTGCAGAACAGCCATCCTGAAAAACGGATCGAACAGCGCACGACGACCAAGGCGGAGCATTGATCATGGCATGGAGCAAGGACCAGATGGCGGCGCGGGCCGCCCGGGAACTGCGCGACGGTTTCTACGTGAATCTGGGGATCGGCATCCCGACCCTGGTGGCCAACCACGTGCCGGGCGATATCGAGGTCTGGCTGCAGTCCGAGAACGGCATGCTGGGCATCGGCCCGTTCCCGACCGAGGACCAGGTGGATGCGGACCTCATCAACGCGGGCAAGCAGACCGTGACCACGCTGCCGGGATCGTCGATCTTCGGCAGCGACCAGAGCTTCGCGATGATCCGCGGCGGCAAGATCAACCTGTCCATCCTGGGCGCCATGCAGGTCAGCGGGAAGGGCGACCTGGCCAACTGGATGATCCCCGGCAAGATGGTCAAGGGCATGGGGGGCGCGATGGACCTCGTGGCCGGCGTCGAGCGGGTGGTGATCCTGATGGAGCACGTGGCCAGGAAGAAGGATGGCGGCCACGAGCTGAAGATCCTTCCCGAGTGCACGCTGCCCCTGACGGGCGTCGGTGTCGTGGACCGCATCATCACCGACCTTGGCGTGATCGACGTGACGGCGGACGGGCTGGTGCTGGTGGAGCTGGCGGAAGGCGTCAGCGCCGAGGAGATCCAGGCCAAGACGGGTGTGCCGTTGAAGATGTCGTAGGGGCCGCGTAGCGCCGGCATGGAAAAGGACGGTACCCCCGCCCACAACCGGCCGGCTGACGGCGAGTCCCCGCATGGCACCCCCTTTCTGAAACGATCGTATAAAAAATAAATACGTATCCCAATATTTGGGATACATTAATAGAAATAAAACGATCGTTTTAGAACGGAGGCGCCATGCGGTACATCACGGCGGTATTCGCGTTGTTGTCGTGCCTGGTCACCGCCGGCGCCATGGCCCGGGACTATCCGGCGCATCCCATCCGGTGGCTGGTTCCCTATCCGCCGGGGGGCGGCGCCGACAACGTGGCGCGTGTCGTCACGCAGCGGCTGTCGCGCACGCTCGGGCAGCCGATCGTGGTGGACAACCGGCCGGGCGGCAACACCATCATCGGCACGCAGGCGCTGCTGTCCGCCGCGCGTGACGGCTACACCGTGATGAACACCGCCGAGCAGATCGCCGTCAATGCCGCGCTGTATCCCGGCCTGAAGTATTCCGCGCAGCGTGACCTCGATTTCGTGGCGCTCCTGGTGCGCACGCCCTTGCTCCTGCTGGCGCGACGGGATCTGCCCGTCTCGGACGTCGCGGGGCTCTTCGCCTACATGAAGGAACGCGGCGACCGGCTCACTTATGGAAGCTGGGGGCAGGGCGGGATGAACCACTTGACCATGGAGGCCCTGGCCGCGCGAGTGGGCGTGCATCCGACCCACGTGCCGTTTCCGGGGGCGGCGCCGGCCATGCGCGATCTCCTGGGCGGCCAGATCGACCTCTATTTTTCCGATCCCGCCACGGCGCTGCCCCACCTGCGCACGGGCAAGCTGAAAGTCTTGCTGGTATCCACCCGCGAGCGCCTGCCGTATCTTCCCGACGTGCCCACCGTGCACGAAAGCGGCTATCCCGGGTTCGACATGTACAGCTGGCAAGGCGTGCTGGCCCCCAAGGGTATCCCGCCGCGGGTACTGAAGACCCTGGCCGCCGCGATACGCGAGACGCTGCAACAGCCCGAGGTGGACAAGGAACTGCGCGAGCGCGGCTTCATTCCGGATCCCGGCACGCCCGAGCAGTTCCGGGCGTTCTTCCTGCGCAGCCAGGCGGAGCTGGGAGACATCGTGCGCAGGCGGAACATCCGGATCCAGTGACCGGGGGGCCGGCATGCGCGGCTGCCGCGAGTGCGCTATCTTAGGTCCCTGTCCGTCGACGGCGTGCCGCGTATGAGCCTGATAACAAGAAAACCCGCCATGGCCGGGGAACTGCCCAGGCCGCCCGTGCCGGCGGGGGTCTTCAGGTTTGCGCTGGATGCGCTGCCCGATGGCGTGCTGCTGGTCGATGCCGACAGGCGGGTGATCTATGCCAACAAGGCCTTCATGCTGCTGTGGCAGTTTCCGGAGGAGGCCTGGGAAGGCTGGAGCGAAAGCCGGATGCTGGCCTACGCCAGCGGCCAGCTTGCCGATCCCGACCGCTTCCTGGAACACGTCGAGGCCCTTCATCCCACGGATGAGGCCTACCGCGACGAACTGCACTTCAAGGATGGACGCGTCTTCGCCCGCCGCAGCGTGCCCTTCGCTGCGGATGGATCCTTCCGCGCGCGGATCTGGATCTTCACCGACATCACCGACGCCAGGTCCTCGCTGCTGGATCCCTTGTCGGGCGTTCCCAACCGCCGCGCCTACACGCTGGAGTTTCCCCCCTTCGTCGAAGCGGCCGACGACGGGTTGTTGAAGTGCGTGGCGATCCTCGACGTCGACAACTTCAAGGCCTACAACGACCGCTATGGCCATGCCGCGGGCGACCGGGTGCTCAAGCGCGTGGGCGGCCTGTTGCGCGGCATGCTGGGCCGGTCCGACGACCGGGTCTTCCGGATAGGCGGCGAAGAGTTCCTGGTGGCCTGCCGCCTGAGAGAGGACGCCGAGGGCGAGTGTTTCTGCGACGGGATGCGCACGGCCATCGCGGGCATGGGGATTGCTCATCGGGGCAATCCGCCGCATGGCGTCGTGACGGCGTCGATGGGGTTCGGCATCTTCCGGGGCGAACGCCGCACGGCCGAGGTCTTCGACCGTGTGGATGCCGCGCTCTACCAGGCCAAGGCCGAGGGGCGCAACACCTTGCGGCGAGCGAGCTTATAGCGCAGACACGCGAAAGAACGAGGAGCATGGCGATGGAAACGGCAGGGCTGGAAGTGTGGACGGTGGGACATTCCACGCATTCCCTGGAAGCGTTCCTGGCGATGCTGGCCGCCCATGACATCGAGGCGATCGCCGACGTGCGGCGGCACGCGGGTTCACGCAAGTATCCTCACTTCAATCCGGATGCGCTGGGCCGCGCGCTGGCGCAGGCCGGGGTGGAGTATGTGCCGCTGCCGGAACTCGGCGGCCGGCGTTCCCCCCTTGCGGATTCCCATAACACCGTATGGCGCAACCCATCGTTCCGCGGGTATGCGGACTACATGGAGACCGAAGACTTTCGCCTGGGCGTCGATCGGCTGCTGGCATTGGCTCGCCGCCGGCGGACCGCCGTCATGTGCGCGGAAGCCGTGTGGTGGCGATGCCACCGGTCGCTGATCGCCGATTACCTGAAGGCGAGGGGCGTCTGCGTCAGGCACATCCTGGGGCCCGGGAAGAGCGAGGTTCATCCGTATACGTCGGCAGCTCGGATCCGGGACGGCGCGTTGACCTACATGCCGGACGCCTGAAACGCCGGCACGCACGGACAGGAGGAACCGCCATGGCGCGGCGCATAAGGGGTCGGCGCTACACCGCCGTATACCCGCCATCGGCCAGCAGGTCCGTGCCCGTGACGAAGGCCGCCGCGTCGCTGGCCAGGAACAGCGCCGCCTCGGCGATCTCGGCAGGGGTGGCGATGCGGCCCATGGGATGGCGGGGCGCCAGTTGGGCGCTCGCGGCCGCTTCGCAGCCGTACCGGCGAGTGAGCCGGCTGGTCATCACCGATCCCGGCGACAGGCTGACGGCGCGGATACCCTGCTGCGCATAGTCCACGGCGATCGAGCGGGTCAGGCCCAGCAGGGCCGCCTTGCTGGTGCTGTAGGCGCCCGCGCCGGGATTGGTCACGTGGCCGAGCTGGGACGCGACGTTCAGGACGACCGCGCCCGGCGCGCCCAGCAGGTGCGGAATGGCCCACTTGGCCATCAGGAAGGCGCCGGTCACGTTCACGTCCAGCGCCTGTTGCCAGTCATCCACTCCCAGTTCGGCCAGCGGCAGCCGTGGCGACACGATGGCCGCGTTGTTGACCAGGACGTGCAGCGCGCCGAAATGGGCAACCGCGGCTTCGACCGCCTGGCGCGAAGACCCGGCGTCGGCCACGTCGCAGCCCAGTGCCAGGCTGCGTTCCGGGCAGGGTCCCCGGCCGATGCGCGCCTCCGCCTCGGCCTGGTTCCGATCCAGCCATGCCACGCTGGCGCCGGCCAGCAGGAAGCGGCCGGCGATCGCCGCGCCCAGGTCGCCCGCGGCGCCGGTCACGATCGCGACCCGACCGGACAGTGGGAGGTGGGAAGAGTCCATGGGTTGCTCCGAGCTTTTGTGTCGACACTTTTCTTGATTGTCGGATATTTCGTCCCATTAATTGACGTTTTTGGCGCTTTTATAGGGGTAAATATCTAGTTCTTGGATAAAGTGTTGATAGTTTTGTGAGTCAAGGTTTATCCTGGACCGGAAAATTCACTTTTCCTCAAGGCCGTCCATGGGTACCGCTTCCGATCCGTCTCACGTCAATACGCGCCGGCGCCTGCTGCTGGCAGCGGCGCCCCTTGCCGCTTCGGCCTTTTCGGGCGGCGCGCGCGCCGCCGCGGCCGGGACGGACTATCCGACGCGCCAGTTGACGCTGGTCTGTCCGTTCCCCGCGGGCGGGTCGGCCGACACGGTCAGCCGCCTGGCGGCGCACGCCCTGGCAGCCGAGCTGGGGCAGTCGGTGGTGGTCGAGAACAAGGCCGGGGCGGGCGGCAACATCGCCGCGGACTATGTCGCGCGGGCGCCGGCCGATGGCTACACCCTGCTGGTGGCGGGGCAGGCCATCCTGGCCATCAACAAGCCGCTCTACCGCAAGCTGCCGTACGACGCGGAAAAGCAGTTCCGCTTCGTGTCCATGATCGCGTCCATGCCGAACGTGCTGGTCATCAATCCCAAGACGGTGCCGGTGGCCGGCATCAAGGAGTTCGTCGCCTATGTGAAGGCCCATCCGGGCGACGTCAGCTACGGCTCGAACGGCGTCGGCTCGCTGTCGCACCTGACGACCGAGATGCTCGCCAAGGCGGGGGGCATGAAGTTTCTGCATGTTCCGTACAAGGGCAGCGCGCCGCTGATGGTGGACCTGGTGGCGGGGCGCCTGGGGTTCTGCTTCACGGGATCGGCGCTGGCGGCGCAGATGGTGAAGGAGGGCAGCGTGAAGGCCCTGGCGGTCACGACGAGCGAACGGATCCGCGCGCTGGCGGACGTGCCCACGCTGGTCGAGTCGGGCTTCCCGGAGCTCAACGCGCCGAGCTGGTTTTCGATCGTGGCGCCCTCGGGCGTCAAGCCCGAGGTGTTCGCGCGGCTGAGCAAGGCCATGGCCCGCGTGACCGTCTCGCCGGACTACATCGCCGCGTTGGACAAGGCGGCCAGCATCGTCGAACCGATGGATCCGGCCGCGGGCGAGGCACGCTTGAAGCGCGAGCGCGCGTTCTGGACCGAAGCGGTGACCATGACGGGGGCGACGGCCCACGATTGATTCCGGGCGGATGCCGGGAACGCAAGGAGCACAGATGGGCAGGATGCTGAGCGCCGGACAGGTCGACGCGTACGCGCGCCAGGGATACGTCAGCCCGGTGGAGGCCTTTTCCCCGCGGCAGGCGCGTGTCTACCGCGACCTGCTGGAGTCCGCCGAGCAGGCAGGCGGAGGGCTGTCCGCGGACCGGCGCCGCAAGATGCATCTCTACCTGAAGTGGGCGGACGAGATCGTCCGCCATCCGCGTGTGCTCGACGCCGTCCAGGACCTGATCGGCCCGGACATCCTGGTCTTCCACCTGACCTGCTGGATCAAGGAACCATGCACCGGCGCGTTCGTCAGCTGGCACCAGGATTCGACCTACTTCGGCCTGGAGCCCGCCCAGCATGTGACCGCATGGGTGGCGTTGTCCCCCAGCAATGAGGAAAGCGGCTGCGTGCAGGTGGTGCCGGGCAGCCACGCGCGGGGACAGCAGCGGCACTCGGCGGGCGGGGATGCCGCCAACATGCTGAATACGGGCCAGCGGATAGACGTGCCCGACGATGCCTGCATCGACCTGATGCAGCTGGAGCCCGGTCAGTTCTCGCTGCACCACACCCATCTTTTCCACAACTCCATGCCCAATCGCTCCGCGGACCGGCGCATCGGCCTGGGCATCAGCTACATACCCAGCCACTGCCGGTGCGACAGCCGCCAGCGCCTGTCGGCCAGCCTGGTGCGCGGCGTGGATCGCCACGGTAACTTCGACCTGGACCCGGCGCCCGTCGCCGATTTCGACCCCCAAGGCTTGCGTTGCCATGAAGCGGCGATGCGTCGCTGGCACGCCGCCCGCGCGGAGCTGATTCCGAAGGCGAACGCCGCCGCGTAGCCGCGGCGCGCGCGCCGTGTTCCAGTCGGAGTTTCCCCGGTGTTGCGCCGGGGGTACTGGCTGAACCGCGGCCGCCTGGTATCGCTATCATTGTCTTCCTGGAGGCAGGTCGTCGGCCATGGGCACCGACCCGGCCATGCTCCCGGGAGACCGGCGTGGGCCGGTCGGCAGCCGTCCCATACCGAGTGCGGCATCATGAACAACAACGACACCTTGCTTGCGCTCGCCCATCCCCTGATCGCGCTTCTGCTGGCGGCCATGTTCTACGGCGCCTGGCGCTACGCGCATCGCCAGGCGCAATTCCTGTTCTTCGCGATGGGCTTCGCCTGCTACGCGGGCGGCATCTCCATGCTGATCCTGCTGTGGCCGCCTTGGCTCCTGGCCAACATCGCCTTGACGGGAGTGGCCTACGCGTGCGCCATCTTCTGCTTCGCGCGGGGCCTGACGGCGCTGGAGGACAGGCGGCTGCCGGGGCTGCCGGCCGTGCTCGTGCTGGCGGTCATGCTGGCCATACGCATGGCCAGCGCGCACGACGAGTCGCTGTTCCGGTTGCGCGTGGCCACGACGCACGTTGCCGCCGCCCTGGTGTTCCTGCTGGCGCTGTGGCAGGTCCGCCATATGGCGCGGGGAACCGCCCTGGAGCGGCTGCTGTTCTGGTGTGTCGCGGCCTGCACGGCCAGCCTGCTCCCACGGGCCATGCTGGCCACGCGGCCGGCGGACCGGTACGGCTACGACCACTCGCTTTATTGGGAGGTCATGCAGACCAGCTTCTATTTCTTCGGCATAGGCGTGGCGTTCCTGATGCTGGGCCTGACGTCGGTGCGGACCATCTCCAGCCTGAGCCAGGCCAGCCGCCGGGATCCGCTGACGGGAATGAACAACCGCTCGGGGCTGGGCGAGTTCCTGGCGGCGCGCCTGCCGCGGTGCGCGCGCTATGGCCTGATCATGGTGGACGTGGATCATTTCAAGGGGATCAACGACCGCTACGGCCATCCGGCGGGGGATGCGGTGCTGAAGCTGCTGGCGGCGATCATGGAGCAGGGCATACGGGCGGACGACGCGGTGGGCAGGTTCGGGGGCGAGGAGTTCATGGTGGTGCTTCCCGAAGCCTCGGACGACGAGGCGAGGCGGGTGGCCGAGCGGCTGCGTGTCGCGGCGGCCGCCCAGGATTTCTCGGACATCGCGCCGGGATTGCAATGCACCGTGAGCCTGGGCGTGGGCAGCTTCGAGCATGGCGTCTCGTTCGAACTGGCCTATGCGACGGTGGACGAACGGTTGGCCCGGGCCAAGCGCCTGGGCAGGAACCGCGTGGTGGGGAAGGAGCCCGGCTGGGCGGTAAGGCGCAGCTCGGGGGCTTGAATTCCCGCGGCAAAGGCGTGACTGGCCGAGGGATGTTTTGCTATAAGGAGGACGGGTCTCTTCGCCTTCCTGGCAACAAGATAGATACGCATCCGGGAATACGGTCGTGCACGGTGTCTATAACCCCTTGCTGGTATTTCTTTCCCTGGTGGTCGCATCGCTGGCCGCCTACACGGCGCTGGAGCTGACCGGCCGCATCGCGTCGCTGCCGGGATGGAAGCGTCGGCTGCCGTGGCTGATGGGCGGCGCGGTCGCCATGGGGGTGGGCATCTGGTCGATGCACTTCATCGGGATGATGGCTTTTTCCCTGCCCATTCCCCTGGGGTACGCGTTCGGGCCCACGGCGCTGTCCCTGCTGATCGCCATCCTGGTGTCCGGTTTCGCGCTGGCGGTATCGGCCAGCGGCCGTGTCCGGCTCCGTTGCTGCCTGGCGGGCGGGGCGGCCATGGGAGCGGGCATCGCGGGCATGCACTACACGGGGATGGCCGCTCTGGACATGGCGCCCGCGGTGAGCTACGTGCCCTGGATCGTGCTGGCCTCCATCGGCCTGGCCATCGCGGCCTCTGTCGTGGCGCTGTGGCTGGGCGTCGCGCTGCGAGGTTCGGACGAACCCTATATCGCCTTCAAGCGCCTGGGCGCGGCGCTGGTGATGGGGGGCGCCATCACCGGCATGCACTACACCGGCATGAGCGCGGCGCAATTCGCCCCCGGCAGCGTCTGCCTGTCGGCCAGCCAGCTGGATCACAACTGGCTGGCGATGATGGTGTCCGGCTCGTCGCTGGCCGTGCTGCTGGGGACCCTGCTGGTGCTGGGCTGGCGCGCCAACAGCCTGGCCGACTCGCTGCGGCGGGCCAACCGGCAACTGCAATACCTGAGCATGCACGATGCGCTGACCGGCCTGCCGAACCGGTTGATGCTGGTCGAGCAGATGAACCTGGCGATCCAGGACGCGGTTCGCGACAAGACGGCATTCGCGGTCTTCTTCCTGGACCTGGACGGGTTCAAGACGGTGAACGATTCGCTCGGGCATGCGGTGGGCGACGACCTGCTCAAGGGCTGCGCCCAACTGCTGTCTTCGCACGTGCGCAAGGACGACCTGGTCGCGCGCATAGGCGGCGACGAGTTCGTCATGCTGTTGCGGGGCATATCGGCACCCGGGGATGCGGCGTCCGTCGCCAAGAAGCTGCTGCGGGTGTTGCGGAACGACATGATCGGTTGCCAGGCGCGCCTGCGGATCAGCGCAAGCGTGGGGATAGCCATGTATCCGGGAGACGCCCGGGACGGCGAGGCATTGCTGGACTGTGCCGATGCCGCCATGTACAGCGCCAAGCAGGCGGGCCGGAACACCTATTGTTTCTTCGAGCCGGGCATGCACGCCAACGCCGCCCGCACGCTGATGCTGCAGCAGGACCTGCAGGCCGCGCTCGACGCAGGGCAGTTCAGCCTGGTGTTCCAGCCCAAGTTCAGCGTGGCCACCCGCGCGATCTGCGGCGCGGAGGCGCTGATACGGTGGCATCACCCGACCTTCGGCAGCGTGGCGCCCATGGAGTTCATCACCATCGCCGAGCGCTCGGGCCAGATCGTCCAGATCGGCGACTGGGTGATACGGGAAGTCTGCCGCTGCGTGAGCGACTGGCGGCGGCGCGGGCTGGAGCCGGCCCAGATCTCGATCAACCTGTCGCCCATCCAGTTCAACGTGCCTGACCTGATCGGGCGCGTCGAGGACATCCTGGACGAGATGGACGTGCCGCCCCGCCTGGTGATGTTCGAGATCACCGAGACCGTGGCCATGCTGAACGCGGGCCGTACGGCCGAGATCGTGAACCGCTTCCGCGCCCGCGGCTTCGACATCGCGATCGACGACTTCGGCGCCGGCTATTCGAGCCTGGCCTATCTGCACCGGTTCAAGGTCAAGCAGATCAAGGTCGACCGGCTGTTCACGTCGGAACTGGACCGCAATGAAGCCGAGGCCAGGGCGCTGCTGTCGGCCATCGTGACGCTGTCACACGCGCTCCACATGGAGGTAGTGGCCGAGGGCGTGGAGAACGAGGCGCAGATGCGTTTCCTGACCGAGCTGGGGTGCGACGAGGCGCAGGGCTTCCTGTTGGCGCATCCGCTGTCCGAAGAGGCCTTCCGCAGCCTGCTGCAGCCCATGGCGTCGTTCGCGCTAAGACGGATCGCCGCGCTGGGACAGCCGCGTCGCGCCGACTGATATCTCTTCGGCCAGGAGGCGCAGCAGCGGTACGTAGCGGTTCGAGATCTCGCGGTCCGGAACGACGTTGCGCTGCAGGACGAGATTGATGGCACCTATGGCGTGGCCGCGCAGACGTACAGGGAAGGCGATGGCGGCGACGCTTTCTTCGTTCACCAGTTCTCCCTTGTTGACGGCATAACCGCGGCGCCGGGTCTCGCGCAGCACGCGGCCGACATATGCCTTGTCGCGGGCAACGGCGCCGATGGCATCGCCGCGTTCCCGCAGCAGGGTCAGGGTGGCTTCCCGTTCCTCGTCCGAACAATAGGCCAGCCAGGCACGGCCTATGGCCGAGGTCAGCATCGCGATGCGTGTACCGATGGTGGCCCGGTGCTGGGACAGCAGGCTGGAGCGATGCGTCGATTCCCGCACGATCATGAAGCCGCCGTCGGGCGTGGCGAGATCGCTGGGCCAGGACAGGGCGCTGAGGTGCGCGCTCATGGCGGGCGAGGCGACCCGGTCGATCCAGTCCGCGCCGACGTAGCCTTCGGCCAGTCGCCGCACCTCGAAACTGAGCACGTACAGCGCGCCGTCGTCCTTGTGGTGGACCAGGCCTTCCTGCCTGAGGGTCTCCAGCAGGCGCTTGACCGTCGTGCGATGCAGGGCGGTCAGGCGGGCCAGTTCGACCACGCCGCCCATTCCCCCCGGCATGCCGTTCAGCGCCCGCAATACCGCCAGCCCCCGGCTCAGTCCGCGGACCTCCTTGTATGCCGAGTCCTCGGGTTTTCCCGTAAGCAGATACATGCTTCTCCGTTGGGTGGTGCACTAAGTGCACCTACTATACAGGGGTATGGGGTGGCATCAGACTTCCTCCCGCATTCGACACGGCGGCATCGCCGGCGAGAACCAAGGAGACGACATGAATGCCATTCGACGTGCGTTCTGCACGATGGCGGCGTTGGCCGCCGCGACCCTCACGCCCGCGTTCGCGCAGGAATGGCCGGCCAGGCCGATCCGCATCGTGGTGCCGTATCCGGCGGGCGGCAACGCCGATTCGGCGGCGCGGGCGCTGGCCGAGGTGGTGTCGGCCAGCCTCAGGCAGACGGTCATCGTCGACAACCGCCCCGGGGCCTCGACGATCATCGGGACGGACGCGGTCGCTCGAGCGCCGGCCGACGGCTATACCATCGGCCTGGTCACCGATTCGCATGCCATCAACGAGGCCATGGCCCACCTGCCGCATGCCAACGAGGTGCTGGGCGCGAAAGTGCCCTACGACGCGGTCAAGGATTTCATGCCGGTGTCGGGCGTGGCCCTGGTACCCCTGGTGCTGGTGGCCAACCCCAAGGTGCCGGCGCGTTCGGTGAAGGAACTGGTGCGGCTCTCGACCACGGGCAAGGGCGTTGATTTCGGCACCATGGGGCCGGGCAGTCCCTGGTTCGTGCACCTGCACCAATTGCGCAAGCTGACCGGGGCGGATTTCGTGGACGTGCCCTACAAGGGGCTCGCGCCGGCGAACACGGATCTCCTGGCAGGGCAGATCCAGACGATGCTGATGCCCGTCCACTTCGCCCAGCCCTATATCAAGACGGGCAAGCTCGTACCGCTGGCGACGCTGGGCGGCAAGCGCCATCCGCTGCTGCCTGACGTGCCCACGCTGGCCGAGAGCGGCTATCCCGGCCTGGAGATCACCAATTACTTCATGTTCGTCGTGCCGGCGGGCACGCCGCAGCCGGTGGTCGACCGGCTGACCCGCGAGTTCAACGCGGCGCTGCGCCAGCCGGCAATGAAGGAGAAGTTCGCGCTGACCGGCGATCCCTATCCGGCCGAACCGGCCGAACTCTCGGCCCGTCTGCGCCACGACATCAAGGCCTACGGCGACGTGCTGCAGGCCACTCTCAAATAGCCCACGAAGGGAAACGACAGTGAAGAAGGATGCATTTCAGACCGACGTGCTGGTGGTCGGCTCCGGTCCCATGGGCGCCACCACGGCGCTGGCGCTGGCGACCTACGGCGTGCGTGTCCAGGTGGTGAACCGATACAACTGGACCGCGAACACGCCCCGCGCGCACATCACCAACCAGCGCGCGATGGAAGTCTTGCGCGACCTGGGCCTGGAGGATGAAGCGCGCCGCCGGGCCACGCCCTGGGAATGGATGGGCGACACCTTGTTCACCACCAGCCTGGCCGGACCCGAGATCGCACGGCTGCGCACCTGGGGAACCGGCGACGAACGCATCGGCGACTATCTGCAGGCCAGTCCTTGCCCGATGCTGGACCTGCCGCAGAACAAGATGGAGCCCATGCTGGTCACGCATGCCGCCGCGCGCGGCGCGGTCTTTTCGTTCAATACCGAGTACCTGGGCCACGAGCAGGACGCGGACGGCGTGACGGTCAGCCTGCGGGATGTGCCGTCGGGCCGGGAATATGCCGTTCGCTCGCGGTACCTGGTAGGTGCGGACGGCGCGCGCTCCAAGGTCATGGACGACGCGGGGCTGGAGCTGCGGGGACAACTGGCGCGGGCGGCCACCGCCTACGTGCTGTTCCGGGCGGACCTGTCCCGGTATGCGGCCCACCGGCCCAGCATCCTGTATTGGATCGCGACCTCCAATGCGGCGTTCGGCGAGATCGGCCTGGGCCTGCTGCGCGCGATCGAACCATGGGACCAATGGATAGCGGGCTGGGGCTTCGACATGGAGAAGGGGGAGCCCGATTTCTCTCCCGGGGAAATCCTGAAGAAGGTCCGTATCCTGGTGGGCGACCCGGACCTGGAGATCGAGATCGACAATGCCTCGGTCTGGTACGTGAATCAGGCGCACGCGCCGGTCTATTCGAAGGGAAGGGTCTTCTGCGGCGGGGATGCGGTGCATCGCCATCCGCCCTCCAGTGGACTGGGATCCAACACCTGCATGCAGGACGCCTTCAATCTCGCCTGGAAACTCGCATTCGTGCTGCGCGGCCACGCCGGGACGGGCCTGCTGGATTCCTATTCGCTGGAACGCGCGACGGTGGGGGCGCAGATCGTTGCCCGGGCGAACCAGTCCAGGCTGGACTACGGTCCGCTGAACCAGTGCTTCCGGGAAGCCGGCGCCGAGGATCCGGTCGCGGCTGGCCTGGCGCGGCTGGCCGCGCCCGATGCCGAAGGCGTGGCGCGGCGCGCGGCCCTGGCCGAGGCGCTCAGGCTCAAGAACTACGAGTTCAACGCGCAGGGCGTGGAGCTGAACCAGCGCTATGCGTCGGCGGCGATCATTGCCGAACCGGACGCGGGCGAGGAAACCTGGAGGCGCGATCCGCAACTGCATGCGCAGGCCAGCACGCGCCCCGGCGCCAAGCTGCCCCATGCCTGGCTGGTGGGGAGCGACGGACGCAGGGTGTCGACGCTGGATGTCGTGGGCCGGGGCAAGTTCACCCTGCTTACCGGCCTGGCGGGGCAGGCGTGGAAAGAGGCGGCCGCCGCGATGGACCTGCCTTTCCTGAGGACCGTCGTGATCGGCGAGCCGGGCGCGCTCGATTCCTACTGCACGTGGCACGCGCTGCGCGAGATCGAGGAGTCCGGGGCGCTGCTGGTGCGCCCGGACGGTATCGTGGCGTGGCGCCGGCACAGCGGCGAAGGGCTGGACGCGGCGGGAGCGGGTGTCGTTCTCGAGGCGGCCCTGGCGAAGCTGCTGGACCGCGTGCGGTGACGAGGACGGATGCCATGGGCGAGCGGGCCTTCCTGGGCATGTCGCATTCCCCGTTGATGGGGCTGAACCCCGTGCCGGCACAGGCCGGGGCCGAGTTGCAGGCGGCCATCGCGCGAGTGCGCGATCAGGTCCTGGCCTATGCGCCGGACCTGGTCGTGCTGATAGCGCCCGACCACTACAACGGCTTCTTCAACCGGTTGATGCCGCCATTCTGCATAGGCACGCAGGCCCGGGCGGTGGGCGACTACCTGTCTCCCGAGGGCCGCTTGCAGGTTGATGCTTCGCTGGCGCTGGAGATGGCCGATGCCCTGATGGACCGGGGGTTCGACGCGGCCGTCTCGCGGCGCATGGAGGTGGACCACGGTTTTGCCCAGCCGCTGCAATTGCTTTGGGGAGGGCTGGATACGCCGCCCGTGGTGCCGGTGTTCGTCAATGCCGTCGCGCCGCCCGGCATTCCGCGCCTGTTCCGGTGCCGGGATCTGGGCCGGGCCATCGGCGATTTCCTGGACGGCGTGCCGCGGCGCGCGCTGCTGATCGGCTCGGGCGGACTGTCGCACGAGCCGCCGGTCCCGACGCTGGATCATCCCGATCCCGAGGTGCGCGAACGGATCACCGTGCCGCGCGCGGCCACGCCCGGCGAGCGCGAGGCCAAGACCCGGCGCGTGATGGCCGCGGGACAGGCCTTGGCCGCGGGCGCCGGGACGGTCAAGCCGCTGGCGCCGGACTGGGACCGCCGCTGGATGGATGCGCTGGCAGGTCCGGCAGCCGCCCTGGATGAATTGTGCGCGTGGCCGGAGGACGCCATCGCTCGCGAGGCGGGCGCATCGGCGCACGAATCGAAGACGTGGCTGATTGCGCGCGCGGCGCTGACCGGGCGCATCGGGGCGCCGGTCTTCCGGTACTACCGGGCCATTCCCGAATACATCGCCGGTTTCGGCCTGATGCTGATGACGCAGCAGGGCTTGATGAACTAACCCATGCCCGCCGCGCACGCGGACGGGACCTTTCACTGCATTGCCTACGAACGAGAAATGACCATGACGCAAACGATCTCCCCGCTGACCGAAGCCGCCACCAGCCGCTACGTGCAAATCACCGAGAACGGCCAGCCGCTGCGCCTGCACTACAACGACACGGGCGTGGGCGGCGAGGCCGTGATCATGCTGCACGGCTCGGGCCCTGGCGCCAGCGGCTGGGCCAATTTCCACCGTAACGTCCAGCCGTTCGCCGATGCCGGCTACCGGGTCATCCTGCTGGACTTCCCGGGCTGGAGCAAGAGCGACGCCATCGTCTGCGCCGGTTCGCGCTCGGACCTGAACGCGCGCGCGCTGGCCGGCCTGATGGATGCGATCGGACTGGAGCGGGCGCACCTGGTCGGCAACTCCATGGGCGCCCACAGCGCCGTCGCCTTTGCCCTGGCGCATCCGGCGCGCGTGGGCCGGCTGGTCCTGATGGGCGGCGGGACGGGCGGGGTCAGCCCCGTCGTTCCCATGCCCACCGAAGGCATCAAGCTGATCGGCGCGCTGTACCGCGATCCGACCATCGAGAACCTGAAGCGGATGATGAACGTGTTCGTCTATGACGCCGCCAGCCTGACCGAGGAATTGTTCCAGGCTCGGCTGGACAACATGTTGTCGCGCCGCGATCACCTGGAGAACTTCGTCAAGAGCAGCCAGGCCCATCCCCGGCAGTTCCCCGACGTGGGCGCGCGGCTGGGCGAGGTCGCGGCCCGGACCCTCATCATCTGGGGCCGGGACGACCGCTTCGTGCCGATGGACACCGGACTGCGCCTGCTGGCCGGCCTGCAGGACGCCGAGCTGCACGTGTTCAGCCGCTGCGGCCATTGGGCCCAGTGGGAGCACGCGCAGAAGTTCAACCGCATGGTGCTGGATTTCCTGGCGGCCTGAGAAGGCCGCCAGGGGCGGCGATTACGCGCGCTGCGAGTCCAGCGTCTCGTTATTCTTCACCACCTCCTGAGCCTTCGTGTAGCTTTCGATCAGCAACTGGTAGGCGGGGAAGATCTTGGTGTAGACCTCGGCCCACTGCAGGGCGTCGTCGCGATGCCAGGTCTTTTGCAGCTCGGAGGCTACCGCCGCAGTGTCCATGGGCACCACGCCCGCCTGCACCACGCGCGCCAGCGTGATCTCCTGCGCCATCTTGCTGTAGGTGCCGGAGGCGTCGACCACCGCGAACACCTTGTAGCCGTCGGCGACCGCGCTGATGGCGGGGAAGGCCATGCACACGCTGGTGATGGTGCCGGCGATGATGAGGGTCTTGCGTCCGGTGGCCTTGACGGCGGCTACGAAGTCCGGGTTGTCCCAGGCGTTGATTTCGCCCTTGCGCGCCACATATTGGGCATGCGGTGCGTTGGCGTGGATTTCCGGGATGAGCGGGCCGTTGGGACCCTGGGGCACCGAGGCGGTGGTGATGACGGGCAGCTTGCTCAGGGTGGCCATTTTGGCCAGCGCCGCGGCGCGGGCGCGCAGCTCGGGCATGGGCATGTCGCCCACGGTCTGGAACAGGCCGCTTTGATGATCGATCAGCAGCATGACGGCGTCTGCGGGGTCGATGACGGGACGTTGGCCCTGGAAATTGGCGGGGGTGCTCATGGTGCTCTCTCCTTGGTGGTCGGCGGGCAGCGGATTGCTTGTGCCGTGGGAAAGAGCATATCCACGATGCCAAAAAACTTTTAGTAGGCAAAAATGGCATGCATCGTTCCTTTTTAGGAACGATGCATGCTTTCGGATCAAAGCCCCTGCTTGCCCGCGCCGGCCAGGATCTCCTGGATCCGGTCCAGCAAGGCATCGGTACGCGCCTGGTCGGGCGCCGCCATCCGCTTCAGGCTGCCCAGGGCCGCCACGTCGCCGTAGAAGGGCACCTGGTCGCAGTCGGTGCGGCGGGCCGGCAGCGCATCGTCAAGGAAGAAGGCCGCCACCCGGTGATCCACGCACGGGCTCATGTAGGGGAACACGCCATGCGAGTACTCGCCCTTCACATACAGCAGCCGCGCCGTGGGCAGGGCATCGACGAAGCGCAGCGCGTTCTCGGTCAGGGTCAGCGCGTCGAACTGGCTTTGCACGACCATCAGCGGCCCCGCCTTGGCGGTGTCCTGCACGGCGGGCTTGGCGGTGGTCGGACCGCCCCAGTACAGGCAGGGCGCCTCGGTCATCGAGCCGCCGGTCACCGGATGGCTGATCGCCATCTCGTTGCCCAGGCTGATCCAGTACTGGGGATCGGTCCGGCTCGCCACGTCGTTGCAGACGACGGCGACGTAGGTGGCCTCTTCGGGCGGCATCAGCAGGGACCGCGGCTCGGGGAAGCGGATCGCGGCGAACTGGTCGAGCAGGCGTGTCGCCGCGCGCAGGGCTGCTTCGACGTCGAACGGAGCCCGGTCGCGGATCGCGGTGTCCACCGCGATGCGAAGGTCGGCATCGCTGATGTCGGGATCGGTGGCCAACCGGTCCCTGGCGATGCCCGCCGCCAGCATGACGAAACCCGACGACACCAGGCCGCGGCTGCTGTTGAACGCCAGCGTCGCGCCCACGGCCGCCTTCAGGGGCGAGGGCAGCGTGCCGAACAGCGCGCGGATCCGGCTTTCGTCCGCGCCCAGCCGGTAGAGGTCCGGATGGCGGGCGAAATAGGGGCTCATGACCTCGTCCAGCACGCGCTGCTTGCCGATGGACTGGCCGATCATGGCTTCGTCGAAGCCGGCGGTGAAGTCGACGGCGCTGTCCAGCACCAGGTGGCCGGCCTGTCCGGGGAAGCGGGCGGCATACCAGGCGCCCAGCCAGGTTCCGTACGAATAGCCGATGTAGTTGAGCTTGGCGTCGCCGATCAGATGGCGGATCAGGTCCAGGTCCCAGGCCGTCTGTTCGGTGTTGATATAGGGCGTCAGGGGGTTGTTCTTGCAGGCCTTGGTCGCCAGCCGCAGGTTGTACAGCATGGCCTCGATGTTGGCCGGGCTGCGGTCGTCGGACGGGAAGTTCACCTTGCGCGAGGGTTCGTTGGCCGTGCAGGTGATGGTGGTGCCGGCACCGGTGCCGCGCGGCGAGAAACCCACCATGTCATAGTGCCGCGCCAGGTCCTGCAGCGCCGCACGCGTGGGCGAGTCGCTGGGAGGCTGGGAGAACAGCGCGCCGAAGTTGGCCGCGATCTCGAGTCCGTCGCCGCCGGGGCCGCCGGGATTGAAGACGATGGAGCCCTTGCGGACCTTGGGCTCGGCGGTGGCGACCTTCAGCAACGCGAGGCGGATGTCGCCCCGGTCCGTCCTGGCGTAGTCCAGCGGCGCGCGTATGGTCGCGCACGACACTTTGTCTCCCAGTTGCTGGATGAGGGCGCTGTTCGGACCCAGGACGTTCGGATCGCAGGGGGCCCATGCCACCGCCTGGGATTTGTAGGCGGCCAGCGGGTCGTCCGGCGCGGGGGCATCACCTCCGCCGCCGCAGGAAGCCAGACCGGTCAATAGGACGGCGGCGCCGTATCGCCATGCCGAGCGGCCGTGGATATGCATGTATGCCCCCATTCTTGAGAATGTCTTTCATGGAGGCGCAAGCATAGCCGCATTCGTCACATGCGGATACGTTTTGTTACGTGGGGGCGGGGGCGGAAGGGAGGGCGCCGGCGATGCCGGCGCGGAACTAGGCGGACTTTTTCCTGATCATGCCGTAGATCAGCAGCAGCACGATGGCGCCGACCACCGAGGCGATCCATCCGGCCGGCTCGCCCGGCTGGTACCAGCCCATCGCGCGGCCGGCATATCCGGCGATGAGCGAACCGGCGATGCCGAGCACGATGGTCATGATCCACCCTATGCTGTCGTCGCCTGGCTTGATCGCACGTGCAAGCAGGCCGACGACCAAGCCTACCAGAAGACTTCCGAGAAGAGACAGCATGGCGTACCTCCGGGCAAGATTCCAGTTCCCCTGGCGGGGCGTGCGCGCATCATGCCATATTTCGAGGCGGCCGGCGTAGCCCGGCCGGTGGGCCGTCAGCGCAGGGTGTAGCCCTTGGCGCGCATGCAGTCGTTGGCCATGCCCGACTGGCGTTCGGCGTTGGCCAGGCCGTCGCTCACGCCGGATCCGCCGCCGGCATTGATGCCGCGGTACGAGGGGGTGCTCGAGCCCGGCGAATTGATGCGAGCCTGGCGTTCGCACTGGATGCGGTCGCGCTCGGCCTGGTCGGCCGAGGAGGTCTCGCGGTACCAGGAAGTGGGGCTGGAGGCACACGCGGTCAGCGCCAGCACGCAGAGCAGGGCGGCGGGGTTCTTGTTCATGATGTTCTGTTCCGTTTGAGGCCCCTGGGGCGTGGCCCGCATCGCGGGGAATGCATCGATTGTATTCAAACGCGAAGGCGCGCAGAACGAGGGGCGGAGTCTGTCAGACCTCGTCGTCGTACTCGAGTTCGGACAGCCGGCGCCGCAGCGCTCGGGCGTCCACCTCGGTGGCGTGGTAGTTCAGCGGCAGCTGGCGCAGTTCGCCGTCGTAGGGATCGCCGTCCGCCGCGTCGTTCAGCGACAGTTCGAATACGGCAAGGCGGCGCTGCCTGAGCTGGCGCATGTATTGAAGAATGTTTTTCATGAATGGGGATGGTTGCGGTTCCGCGGACCGCCTGGACACGATGCGCTATGCTCCCTGCGTTATAGACGCTTTCGGCGGGACTGGCTAGCGCCGGCGCGGCGGCTTGCCCCGGGGTCGCGCCGGGTATGCGGCTTGCTGAGCGAGGCATCCGGACAGGAGATACCGCATGACTACCGCTCCCCACGACGGTTCGGCCCCGCATCATGCCTATCGGCTCTACGCGGCAGGAGACGGCTTGTATGCGCGGGACGGCGCCGGCAAGGCGGTTCGCCTGGGCGCCGTGTCCGAGCGGGACGGCGTGCTGGGCTATCGGCTGGAAGTGGACGATCTGCGGGCCGAGGGGTTCCTGACCTCGGAAAAGCTCTTGCAAGACGTGGCGGCCAAACTGGCCTATGCGTCGCTGCACCGGTTCTTCGGCGCGGCTCCGGCCACGCCGATCCAGGAGGGCGAGGCCAATTTGCCGTGCCTGCTGTTGGAGAACGAGGAGCCCGGCAATTATCCGCCGGCTGGCAGCGCGGCCGAGTAAGAGGCCGGCGCGCCCGTCCGCAAGTACGTCAGGAGGACGGAGTGGGACAGATTATGCCTTGCCGGGTGCTGGTCGTGGACAACTACGTCAGCGCCGCCGAAGCGCTGGCCGAAGCCTGCGGCCGGTTTCATGAAGTCAGGTACGCCGACGGCGGTTCGGCGGCGATGGAGGTGGCACTGGACTGGCGGCCAGACGTCATGGTCCTGGACATCGACATGCCGCCGCCGAACGGATTGGAGGTGGCCACCATGATCCGGGACATCTCGCACCTGAAGCCCGTCACGCTGATCGCGGTGACCGGCCGCAGCGCGGCCTTCGGGCAGGAAGAGGCCATCGCGCACGGTTTCGATGACTACCTGACCAAGCCGGTGGATATCGACAGGCTGTTGTCGGTGATCGCTGCGGCCCGCCGGTTGCCGGCGGATACCTAGACGGTCCGCGCGCGGCCCGCGCCGTAGGCCACCCATGCCTGCGCGCCGGCCATCGCCACCATCAGGCCCAGCGCCGGCAGCCAGCTGCCGGTCCAATCGCGCAGCACGCCGCACACGACCGGACCGGTCGCGCCTATCAGGTAGCCCAGGCTTTGCGCCATGCCCGACAGCGAGGCCGCCTGCTGCGTGGAGGCGGCACGCAGGCTGATATAGGCGAGCGACAGCATCAGGCTGCTGCCCAGACCCGCGCCGGCCACGCATATCCAGACGATGGTCCAGGCCGGCAGCAGCGCCATACCCGCGAAGCCCGCCACGCACAGCAGCGAGATGGCCAGCCCGAGGACTTTCTGGTCGCGGACCCGGCCCGACACCCAGGATGTCGCGATATTGCCCAGCAGGGCGGCCAACTGCATCAGCGACACCATCCATCCGGCCTGGCCGGGACTCATGCCGGTCTCGTGCAGCATCGAGGGCAGCCAGGCCACGAGTATGTAGAAATTGAAGGCCTGGATGCCCGTGAACAGGGTGACCTGCCACGCCAGCCACGAACGCCAGACATTCGCGGTTTTCGGGGTGTGGGCGCTGGCCGCGGCGGGCGCCGCGGCATGGTTGCGCGAACGCGCCAGCCAGACCAGGGCCGCGGGAATCGTGATGACCAGCACGCAGGCCAGGGACGTACGCCAGCCGCCGGGCAGGTTGTCCGCCAGCGGTACCGCCACGCCCGCCGCGGTGCCGGATACGAGGGTCATCACGACCGAGTACAGGCCGGTGAGCGGGCCGATGCGTTGCGGGAACTCGCGCTTGACCAGCGCCGGCAGCATCACGTTGCCGACGGCGATGGCGATGCCGCCTATCGCCGTACCGATGAACAGAGGCGCGATGCCGGGCATCGAGCGCACGGCGATGCCGACGCACAGTGCGACCATGGCGGCGAACAGCGCGCGCTCGAGCCCCAGCTGGCGGCCCACGGCGGGCGCGACCACGGAGAACAGGCCGAACGCCAGCAGCGGCAGCGTATTGAGCAGCCCCGCGCTGCCCGCGTCCAGGCCGGTGGAGGCGCGGATATGGCCGAGCAGGGGGCCGACGCCGGTCAGCGGCGCGCGCAGCGTCGCCGCCACCAGCAGGATGCCCAGGAGGGCCATGGCGGGCGTGACGGCGCGGGACAAGGCTGGGTGGGGTGCTGAGCTCATGACTTGGTGTCGGACGATGCGCTGGCGTATAAAACATGCTGGAAGGATCGGATACGCCCAGGGCGGATGAACGGAGACGCGCCATGCCACATCGACTCGCTGCGGGAACGACGCCGCTGGCCACCCGGGACGGCGTGCGTTTCACGCTTTTCCACGAGACTCGCGGGCCCCAGGTCTACGAGGTCGATGCACAGGTCCTGCGCACCTGCTTCGGGGCGCCAGACGACCGCGTCGATCATCTGCTGACCGCCTACCTGGCGGGACAGGCCGAGATCCACGACGTCGCCGCGGGAGTGCCGGGCGGGCCGCACGGATCGGTCACGCGCCTTGGCCCCGAGGACTTCGCGGGCCGCCAGGCCTGACCTCGCGCCGGCCTTCAAGCCGCTCCCGCCGGCGGTTCGGCCGGCAGGTCCGGCGCGCGATCGTCCAGGCGCAGGCTCATCAGCACGTGCACGATGCCGGCCTCCAGGAATTCGTCTCCTTCGGCCTGGAAGCCGCGCGTTTCGTAGAACGCCTGGGCCCGCGTCTGCGCGTGCAGCAGCAGGCGGCCGTGCCCGCGCCGCCGGGCCTCGTCGATCAGGGCATCCAGGATGGAGCCGCCCACGCCCAGCCCGCGTCCGTGGCGGTGGACGGCCATGCGGCCGATGTGTCCGTCCGGCAGCAGCCGGCCCGTGCCCAGGGGCGTGCCGTCGGCGTCGTAGGCGACCGCATGCAGCGAGATCGCGTCGGCAGCATCGTATTCGAGTTTCAGCGGGACCGATTGCTCGTGGACGAAGACGGCCTGGCGGATGGACGAGGCGTCGTGTCTCAGGTCGTCCCAGGCGCCGACGACGAGGCGGATGCCGGGCCGGGTCATGCCGGCAGGCGCGGGGCGGGCGCCCGCGTGGAAACAGGGGAAAAAGGAAGCGGGGGCGTTGCGTGTGGTGTCATGCCGGCAAGAGGGCCGCGGCCAGTGCGGGTGCAAAGCCTCTAGCTTAGACCATCCTGGTGATCCCATCACTTGGCCGGGCGCGCATTTGCGCGGGGCCGGCGCGCTCCTTTCGCGCGCAGCCGGTCCACCACCGCGTCGAAGGCCCGCAGCTGCCGGCGTATCTCCGCCTGGCCGTGGTCGGCCAGGAAGTCCTGGAAGGCCGATGCAACGGGCGGGAGGCGGGCGGTGGACAGGTGCAGCACGTACCAATCGTGTTCGACCGGGTTGCCGGGCAGCGGCAAGAGGCCGATCAGGCCCGCCTGGAATTCCAGGGCGCAGGCATGCAGGGACAGGAAGCCTATGCCCAGGCCCGCCGCCACCATCTGCTTGATGGCTTCGTTGCTGGACAGCTCCGATCCGGGCGAGAACCGCAGTCCGGCTTCCTTGAACAGCCGCTCCGCCGTGTTGTGGGCGCCCGAGCCATGTTCGCGCACGAGGATGTTCTCGCCCGAGAGGTCGCGCAGTGCCAGGTCCCGCCTGGCCATCAGCGGATGATGGGGCGAGGCGATGAAGGCCATCGGATGCTTGGCGAAAGCCCGCGATTCCGTGCGCACGTCGCCCGGAGGCTTGCCCATGATGGCGATGTCGATTTCATGGCGGGTCAGCATGCGTACCACTTCTTCGCGGTTACCCACGCTGAGCTTGACCTTCACGCCGGGCCGGCCGGTGTTGAAGGCCACGAGCAGCGGGGGCAACAGGTACTCGGCGGTGATCAGCGCCCCCACGCGCAGCGTGCCGGCCAACTGGCCCTTCAGGCTGGCGACTTCGTCCGAGGCGTGGCGCCAGAGCTCGAGGATCTGGCTGGCGTAGCCGGCCACGACTTCGCCGGCGGGCGTGAGCAGCAGGCCGCGCCCGGAGCGCTGGACCAGCGCGGCGCCGGCGGCTTCCTCGAGCAGGCGCAATTGCAGCGATACCGTGGGCTGGGTCAGGTGCAGCGCCTGGGCTGCGCGCGAGACGCCGCCCAGGCGCGCGACGGCGTCGATGGCGGTGAGCTGGCGGAACGTCGTGGTCTTGTACATCGTGGCGGCCTCGGCGGATGTTTCATAGAAGATAACCTATGGGATGAACTTATTTTTTAATTTTTAAATATATCTCCACGAACTTAAAGTTCTTCGCATGGACATCGAACCAGGCGCCACCAGGGCGCCATCCGTGGAGACGAACATGCTGCCCGCCACCCGCAAGCTGGATTTTTCCGAAGTGCCCGTCATCGACATGTCGCCCGAAAGATTCGCGACGCCCCAGTCCCGGAAGCGCCTGGCCGACGAACTGGCCGAGGCCTGCGCCACCGTCGGTTTTCTGTACCTGAAGAACCATCCGATCCCGCAGGCGCAGATCGACGGCGTCTTCGAGGCCGCCAAGGCGTTCTTCGCGTTGCCGCAGGCGGCCAAGGACGCGGTGTCGATGGCCAGGAACCATCATTTCCAGGGTTATCTGCCCATGCTGACGAAGGGGGAGGGCAACGCCGAGCGCGGCGGGGTGATCACCGCCAACAAGCAGGAGGCCTTCCAGTTCCGCCGGCCGCTCGATCCCGACGACCCGGACCTGCTGACCGGCGCGCGCCTGGCCGGAACCATTCCCTGGCCCCGTGAACTGCCGGCGCTCAAGGAGGTGCTGCTGGCTTATCACGCCCGCATGTGCCGGTTCGGCGAAAGCATGATCGAGCTGTTCGAGCTTGGCCTGGACCTGCCCAGGGACGCCATTCGCCAGCATTTCCGCAAGGACATGAACGCGCTGCGCATCATCCACTACCCGCCGCAGCAGGTGAATGAATCCGGCGCCCACCTGGGGACCCGCGCCCATACCGACACGGACGCGTTCACCTTCGTCTACCAGGACGCGACCGGCGGCCTGGAGATCCGCAACCGGGATGGGGAATGGATAGGCGTGCCGCCGATTCCCGGCACCTATGTGCTGAACATCGGCGAGGTCATGAAGGTCTGGACCGACGGGGTCTTCTCGTCCACGCCGCACCGGGTCATCAACCGCTATGGGAAGGAGCGCTATTCGGTGCCATTCTTCATGTTCCCCACTTACGACGAAGTGATCGCGCCCAAGATCCGCAACCCCGACCCGTCCAATGTGGCGCCCGAGGATTTCCATACCTCCATGCCGCGGGACAAGCCTTTCGTCTGGGGCGAGTTCAAGAAGGCCAATTACGCCCGCATCAATCCCACTGCCCCGGAGCGCGCCATGGCGGATTAGAGGCGGGGGAGGAGACACGTGATCGTGGTCAGCCAAGGAGATTCCCGTGCGCTTGTCGAGATTGTTGTGGATGGTCGTATTGTTCTCCTGTGCCGGCGCATCGCTGGCCCAGGCATATCCGGACCGGCCCTTGCGCCTGATCGTGCCTTTCGGGGCGGGCGGCAATTCGGATTTCGCCGCCCGGCAGATCGGCAAGAACCTGGGCGAGGCGCTGGGCCAGACGGTGGTCGTGGAGAATCGCGGGGGCGCCGGCGGCGTCTTGGGTGTCAAGGAAATGCTGGGCTATCCGGCGGACGGCTACACGCTGCTGCTGGGCACCGTCGGTACGCAGATCGTCAATCCCCTGCTGTACAAGAGCCTGCCCTACGACCCGGACAAGCAGCTCGCGCCGGTGGGCCTGGCCACGAACACGCCTTCGGTGCTGGTCGTGCGGGCCAGCCTGCCGGTGCGGAGCCTGGATGAACTGGTCGCCTATGCGCGAGCCCGGCCCGGGGTGTTGAACTATGGCGCGGCGGGAACCCTGCACCTGGGCATGGAGACGCTGAAGGCGAGCTATGGCCTGGACATCGTCAAGGTCCCGTACAAGGGAAGCGGCGAATCGGTCACGGCCGTCGCCGGCGGCCAGATCGACGTGCTGATGGACAGCAGCCAGGTGGTCGGCCCGCAAGTGGCCGCCGGCAAGTTGCGCGCGCTGGCAGTCATGTCCGACCAGCCGCTGGCTTCCGTACCGGGCGTGCCGACGACCGCGCAGCTGGGCGTGCCTGACCTGAAGGCGGGCAACTGGACCGCGCTGTATGTGGCGGCGGGCACGCCGGCGGCCATCCAGGAAACCTTGAGCCGCGCCTTGCAGAAGGTCGTCGCCTCGGCCGAGCTGAAGGCCCGGCTGGCCGAGTACGGCACCCAGCTCTACAAGGGTTCGCCCGAGGAATACCGCACCTTCATCGCCGCCGACAAGGCCAAGGTCCGCCGCCTGGTCGAGATCGCCGGACTTCAGGCGCAATAGCCGCGTTCCGGCGCGGCTTGCCCGCGCCGCCCATTCCTCTATTGGAGAAATCGATGACCACGATGCGGTCTCTTGCCGGCGTCGCGCTGGCCGTCGTCCCCTGCGCCGCCGCGTTGGGCCAGGGCAGCGTGACGATGTACGGGATTTTCGATAATGGCTACCTGTCCGACAAGACTCAGGGCAAGGGTACGATCAATGCGATCAATCCCTCGCTCAGCGTGGCCTCGCGCTGGGGGCTGCGCGGCACCGAGGACCTGGGCAACGGCTGGAAGGCCAACTTCGTGCTGGAGAACGGCTTCACGGGCGACAACGGGCAGCAGGCTTTCGGGCGACTGTTCGGCCGGGCCAGCCATGTGGGGCTGTCGAACCGGCAACTCGGCGAGATCCAGCTTGGGCGGATGGCCAATCTCGGGCTGCTGTTCACCGCCGGCATGATGAGCCCGTTCGGGCCCAGTTTCCAGCAAGCCGCGGTGACCACGACCGCCGCCTACAACACCGGCGATTTCGGCACCACCGCGCGGGTCAACAACGCCGTCTACTATTTTTCGCCCCGCTGGGCGGGCATGCAGGCCGGCCTGGGCTACAGCGTGCAGACGGCAGATGCCGAAATCGCCGGCGGCAGCCGCAACAACCGGATGGCGGACCTGGGGCTGCGATACGACGGCGGCCGCTTCAAGGCGGCGGTCAGCTACCAGTACGTCATGCCCGCCAGCACCGCCGGTGCGCGGGGCAAGCCCAGCAACCTGCAGGTGGGCGTGAACCATGACTTCGGCGCGTTCACGCTCTACGGCGGGTACGGCCGGCTGAGCGATCCGACGGTGGATCCCGGCGCCAACGGGGCGACCCATTTCGCGGCCACGCACGATCGCGACCATGCCTATCAGGTTGGCGTGAAGGTGCCGGTGGGAGCGGGGAGGGTGCTGCTGGGATACCAGCGGACGACCGGTTCGAAGATCGAGAACTACGGCCTGGCCTATGTCTACGACCTGTCCAGGCGGACCTGGCTGTACGTGTACGCCAACCGGACCGAGTTCCGGCTTTTCTCCGCGGCGGGAGCGACGGCGGGCGATGCCTGGCGCAGGCAGATCGCGATGGGGATCGCGCACCGGTTCTGACCGGTGCGCGGAATGCGTCTTGGTCGATGCGGACGTCTGGACGGGCACGGCTAGTCTTTCAGCTTCAACTCGTCCAGCAGGCGCCCCTTTGAAGCATGATCGGCCGCCACCCGCCGGCTGAACGCCGGCCTATCCAGATACGTGGCAGTCTGCTGCAACTGGTCCGCCATTTGTTGATAGGAGGGGCTGCTGACGATGTCGCGGCATGCTCCTTCGAGCGTGACGAGTACGTCTTGCGGCACGTCCTTGCGTATAAAGATGCCGCCATAGGTGGATGAGTGGACCTTGGAGCCCAATTCGGCGGTCGTCGGCACGTCGGGGAACTCCTTGGTCCGCGCCGTACTGAACACGACGAGCGGTCGGTAGTTGTGCTGGAGCAGCACTGAGGTGGTGACGAGCCCTCCGTCGATCTGTCCCGAGGTGAGATCCGGGAGCAAGGCCGTCTCGCCACGATAGGAAATTTCGGTTGCTCGGACGTTGAGGTCCCGCAGGAATTCCTCCGTCATCAAGTGCGGAGCTGAACCTATGCCCGAATGTCCGTAGCTGAATCGGCCGGGATCCTTCTTCAGCCTGTCGACCAGTGCCCGGATATCTTTAATGTCCGAGCCAGGCGACGCGGCGAGATAGAAAATGTTCTCGAACGTCTGGCATAGCGGTACGAACGATTCGAGTGTGTAGCCGGCATTCTTGTGACGATGGGTCTGTATCGACAGCGGCGTCGCCGGCGTGAAGGCCAGGGTATAACCGTCGGCAGGCGCGTTTGCTACATTTTGCATGGCCAGCATGAGACCCGCACCCGCTTTGGTCTCCACCACCACGGGCGTCTTGAGGCGTTGGCTCAGCTGTTGCGCGAACGCTCTCGCCAAAACGTCTACGGTCGACCCGGCGGGAAGCGGCGTGACGATGTTGATAGGCTTGGTCGGGTAGGGCTGAGGGGCGGCGTGAACCGTGAGTGCCGTAGCGGCAATCCCCAACGCGGCGGACAGGCCAAGCCGGGCAAACTTGGGTCTCATGCTTGTCTCCTATTGGTGTTGTCGTTCGTTTTGTCCGATCAGGCCAGGCGCATGGCATCCTTCCTGTCGATTACCGAGAAGCCGGCTTCCTGCAGCAGCTTGTAGATGGTCTCTATCTCCGCTTTCTTGGGTGCGGGCATCGGTGGCCGCATGAAAGGATTGGGGATCAGCCCCCGCAGCCACGTCGCGACCTTGTAGCGCACGTGCAGCCGCCCCATGTCGGCTACGTATTCGTGAAGTTGCGAGAGGCCTCCCTGCCAGATCCGGCACGCGCGTTCAAGATCCCGCTGGTCCCAGGCGTCCAGGTGATCCAACATGTTTTCCATTCCGTAATTCCAGAAACCGCTGAGCGTGCCGTCGAAGAGATCCGTCGCCCGGTATTCATGGAAACGTGAAGCCAGGGCCGCCATGACCGATACGCGCCGAGGCAGGGTTCGCAAGGCTTTGCCTATGATGCGGTAGCCCTCGTAGCCATAGGTCATTTTCCAGCCCACGATATTCGGTATTTCTCGACAGATGGCCAGCGTTGCCTCGACCGGCAGGCCCGGCGTGAAGGGGGCCGCCGACCCGGAAACAGGATGAGTGATGATGGGCAGGTCGACCGCCCGGTCCTGCGCCTTGATCTGATCGGCCCAGACCTCGGGATACTTGTCCGCGTCCCAGCACGAGGTGATGTCTTGAGCTCCCCCAGGGGGGGTGACGAAAATGCCGTCCACGCCTAGCGCCTTGGCGTCTCGGGCGGTCTCGACGACTTCTGCAGTTGTCAGCGCCCACGTGCCCGCGATCAAGGGTACCGCGCCATTGTTTTCTTCGACCGCAATTTCGAGCACGCGTCTTTTTTCCTCGCGGGTCAACGTGAAAATCTCGCCCGCCTCGGGATTGATGCAGAGTCCACCCCGTGCGCGAAAGCGGTCGTTCTTCAGGAAATTCTGCAGGAATTTCCGGTACGCCGACTCGTCCACCTTGAGGTCTTCCGTAAATGGCAGTAGCACTGCTGCATAGCACACGTCACCCAGGGTTTTCTCCATCACCATCTCCATTTCCCTACTGAAATTTGTAGTGACTACAATTATGAGCACAGTCGATTTTTGTGAAGATTGGTATTTCCACCTAATCAAGGAAGATGGCCCGGGAGAGCCGCGCAGAGGGTCTGGTATCCTGGGCGCGGCCGCTATTTAGAACCTATGGACAAGCACACTGCAGGCGTGAGCCCCAAGCTGGGGCTGCGCGAGCGCAACAAGCTCGAAAAGCTCGACCGCATTCGACGCGCGGCGCAAGAATTATTCGAACAGCAAGGCTTCGATGCGACGACGACTCGGGAGATTGCCGAGCGGGCGGACGTAGGAATCGGCACCCTGTTCATGTATGCGGTGGACAAGCGGGATCTGCTGTTCCTGATTTTCAACGATGCGCTGGACGTGATGGTCGATGAAGCGTTTGCCCGGGTCGACCGGCGCAAGACATTGAGCGCGCAGGCGGCGGCGGTGTTCGCACATTTCTATCAGGTCTTTCATTCCCGCGCCGCGCTCGCCAAGATCCTGCTGCGTGAATTGGTGTTCTTTTCAGAGGGCAGGCAGGCTGCTCAGTATTTGGCGAACCGGCAGCGCATCATGGCCGGTCTGGAGGACTTGGCGAAGGAGGCGATCAGGCGGGGAAGGATCCGGACCACCGAAAGTCCGGAGCAGGTCGCAAAAGTGTTCTTTTTCCTGTATTCGGGCGAGATTCGCCTGTGGCTAAGTGCCGATGAGCCGGACCTCGCGCAGGGTATCGAAACCTTGCAGCGGACCTTCGCGTCATATGGGAGGGGACTTGGCGAGACGGTGCGTTGAGCCGACGGCGCGACGCGTGTCCATGATGTCTTACGCCACCGGCGTGGCGGAGGGCCGCTGGCCGCGGCTCAGCAGCCGCGGCCTGGATGGATGACGAAGCCCTCCTCCGGCTAGTCAATCCGTACGTCGGCCTGCTTGATGATGGCCCGGTATTTGGTGGCTTCGGCCTTGACGAAATCGGCGAAGGCTTGACCTTTCAGGTCCTTGGGCACCGCGCCCATGTTGCGGATGTTGGTCAGCACCGCTTCGTTCTTGAGCGCCGCGGCGGCGGCCGATTGCAGTTTGGCGATGGCCGGGGCCGGGGTTCCGGCCGGCACGAACAGGCCGAACCAGGCTTCGGTGTTGTAGCCCTTGAGCCCCGACTCGTTCAGCGTCGGCACGTCGGGCAACGCCGGTGAACGCTCCAGGCTGCTGACCGCCAGCGCCCGCAGCTTGCCGGCCTGGATTTGCTGCGACACGGTCGGGATGTTGATCATCAGCGCCGAGATTTCCCCACCCATGACGGCGGTGACGGCAGGCGCCGCGCCTTTGTAGGGTACGTGCGGGATATCTATGCCGGCCATGGAGTTGAAGAGAATGGCCGAGAGGTGCGACAGGCTACCATTGCCGCCCGACCCGACGTTGAGCTTGCCGGGGTTGGCCTTGGCGTAGGCAATGAACTCGCCGATGTTCTTGACCGGCAGCGCGGGGTTGACGACCAGCACATTGGGCGCGCTGGCCAACAACGAGACGGTGCTGAAGGCTTTCTCGGAATCATAGGGCAGCTTGCTATAGAGCCCCGGCGTGACGGCGTGGGTACTGGCGTTGCCCAGCAGCACCGTATAACCGTCGGCGGCCGCCTTGGCGGTGGTGTCCGAGGCGATGCTGCCGCCCGCGCCTGGCTTGTTTTCGATCACCAGGCTCTGACCCAACACTTCGCCCATGGCCTTGCCTACGTTGCGGGCAAGGACGTCCGATCCGTCGCCCGGGGGCGAGGGGACGATCAGGCGGATCGGCCGCTCGGGGTATTCGGCATGGGCGCTATGCATACTCGCGCCGGCCAGGGCCAGGCCGGCGGCCATAGCGACCGATGTGCGCCGCAACGCAGTGACGAAACTCATGGCATTTCCTTGTGGGGGTGGGAAGAGGTCAGCGTACCAGGGCTTGCAGGCCGAAGAATTCGACCGCGTTGTCGGCGTAGATCGCGCGCTTGTCGGCGTCGCTGAAGCCGGGCTGTTCGGCCACCAGCTTGCCGATGGACTGTTCGCCCAGCGGGAAGGGATAGTCCGAGCCCAGCATGATGCGGTCGGTGCCCATCACGTCGGCCAGCAGGCGCAGCGCGCCCGGATCGAACACGGCCGAGTCGACGTAGAAGCGCTTGACGTATTCCGAGGGCAGGCGCGGGCAGTCCTTGCGGATGATGTCGCGATGCTTCCAGGCGTTGTCCACGCGGCCCAGCATGAAGGCGAACGAGCCGCCGCCGTGGGCGAAGCAGATCTTCAGCGATTCGGGGATGCGCTCGAAGGCGCCCGACAGGATCAGCGACAGGATGCCCAGCTGCGTTTCGGCGGGCATGGCCACGAGCCAGGGCAGCATCCATTGCTTCATGCGGTTGCCGCCCATCATGTCCCACGGATGCACCAGCAGCGGGATGCCTTCGTTCGCGCAGTGCTGCAGGAACGTGACCAGACCCTCGTCATCGAGGTCGCGGTCGCCCAGGTGGTTGCCGATCTGCACGCCGTGGTGGCCCGTGGCCTTGGCACGCGAGGCTTCGCGGCAGGCGGCGTCGATGTCCTGCAGCGGCACCTGCGCCAGCGCGACCAGGCGCTTGGGCGCGGCGGCACAGAATTCCAGCGCCAGGTCGTTCATGCGCTGGGCCCAGGGCAGGACCTTCTCGGGCGTGAACTCGTAGCCGAACATGATGGGCGTGGCGCAGGTGATCTGGATGTCCACGCCCTGGGCGTCCATCTCGGCCAGGCGTGCCTGCGGGTCCCACAGCGCGTCGTAGACGGGGCGGAAGGGTTTGTCGGCTCGCATGATGTCGCCGGTCTTGCCGTCCGGCGCCACCTGCAGCCAGGGCGCGCGCTCGACGCTCAGGGCGGCGGCTTCTTCCCGCGTGATGCGCGGGAAGTGGTGGGCGTGCATGTCGATTTTCATGATGGGCTTGATGTCTGGTGTTGTCGTGGCGGGATCAGAGCGGCTTGTAGGCGACCGCCTTGATCTCGATGCGCAGGTGCGGGTGGGGCAGCTGGTGCACGGCCACCGTGGTGCGGGCCGGGCCGTCGTAGTCGAAGAATTCGCCGTAGACCTCGTTGTAGCCACCGAAGTCGCTCATGTCGACCAGGAAGGTGCCGATCTCGACGACGTCGGACAGCGAGGCCCCGGCGGTGCCCAGGATGTCGCGGATGTTTTCCAGCACCGCGCGGGTCTGGGCGCGGATGTCGAACTTGGTCGTGCCCATGGCGTCCACTTCCACGCCGGCCAGCGAGTTGTCGGAACGGCGCGAACTGGTGCCCGAGACGAACAGGAAATCGCCGGCGCGCTTGATGTGGGGATACTTGCCGCGGGGAGTGGCCTTGCCTTCGACGACTTTGGCTTGTGTGCTCATGTCTACTCTCTTGTGGGGATGCGCCCGGAGGGGATGCGGGCGGAATACTGACCGGTGCAAGTCTAGGCAATCCTTTACCGAAAAGAGAATGAATTTATCCGTCGCCGGTATTCGACTTGGCTATGGTGGCTCCACGGAGGACGCATGCCGCTTCGCGGGCCCCAAGACCCTGATAGGAGTAGGGGTGGCATAGCCGTATATGATGACCGCCTTCAGACCAGAAAAACGGGAAGCCGCGCCATGATCGCCATCGAAATCTCCCGCCCCGGCGGGCCCGAAGTCCTGCAAGCCGCCGAGCGCCCCACGCCAGTGCCCGGCGCCGGCGAAATCCTGATCCAGGTTGCCGCCGCCGGCGTCAACCGGCCCGACGTGGCGCAGCGCCGCGGCACCTACCCGCCGCCTCCGGGCGCCTCCGACCTGCCCGGGCTGGAAGTGGCCGGCACCGTGGCCGCGCTGGGCGAGGGCGCCTCCGGTTTCGCCGTGGGCGACGCGGTCTGCGCGCTGGTCAATGGCGGTGGCTACGCCGAATACTGCACCGTGCCGGCCACCCAGTGCCTGCCCGTGCCCAAGGGGCTGAGCATGGTCGAGGCCGCCGGCCTGCCCGAGACCTACTTCACCGTATGGAGCAACGTCTTCATGCGCGGCCGGCTGTCGGGGCAGGAATCGCTGCTGGTGCACGGCGGCGCGAGCGGTATCGGCACCACGGCCGTGCAACTGGCCAAGGCCCTGGGCCATCCGGTGTATGCCACGGTGGGCAGCGACGAGCGCGTCGCCGCCGTCGAGAAACTCGGCGCGACCGCCGGGATCAACTACCGCACCCAGGATTTCGTGCGGGAAATCAAGCGCCTGACCGACGGCCGGGGCGTGGACGTGATCCTGGACATGGTGGCCGGCGACTACGTCGCCCGTGACATCCATTGCCTGGCCGAGGACGGCCGCATCGTGCTGATCGCGCTGCTGGGCGGCGCGAAGGGCGAGATCGACTTTGCCCGCGTGCTGAGCCGGCGCCTGACCATCACCGGCTCCACGCTGCGCCCGCGCTCGGCCCAGTTCAAGGGCGAGGTCGCCGCCGCGCTGCGCCAGAACGTCTGGCCGCTGTTCGAGTCCGGGCGGCTGAAGCCCGTAGTCTATGCCACCTTCCCGCTGCGCGAGGCGGACAAGGCCCATGCCATGATGGAGTCGGGCGAGCATGTCGGCAAGATCGTGCTGACGGTTTAGCCCCTAAGCGCTTCGCGCGCCCGGCATTTTTTACGACATTGGCTGCAGCGGTGCGCTGGAGCCGATACAATCGAGGTTTTGCCCGCATATTTTTGTCCACGCGGGCATTTTTCGATTCTTGTCGATGGCAACTAAACAGAATATCCGCCGCCTGGTGCTCGGCAACTGGAAGATGCACGGCAGCCTGGCCGCCAACGGCCAGCTGCTCTCGGCCATACGCAGCGGCTGGAACCAGTCCTCCGGCGCCGCCGCCTGCGACGTCGGCGTCTGCGTGCCGTTTCCCTACCTGGCCCAGGCCGAATCCGCGCTGACCGACTCCGATATCGCCTGGGGCGCCCAGGACATCAGCGTCCACCAGCAGGGTGCCTATACCGGCGAGGTTTCCGGCGCCATGCTGTCCGAATTCGGTTGCCGCTACGTGCTGGCGGGCCATTCCGAGCGGCGCAGCCTGCATGGCGAAACCAGCCGGCTGGTGGCGGACAAGGCCAAGGCCGCGCTGGCCGCCGGCCTGACTCCCGTCGTGTGCGTGGGCGAGACCCTGGCCGAGCGCGAAGCCGGCCGCACCCTGGCCGTCATCGACGAACAGCTAGAGCCCGTGCTAGCCCTGGGCCGCGAAGCCGTGGCCGCCATGGTCATCGCCTACGAACCCGTCTGGGCGATCGGCACCGGCAAGACCGCCAGTCCCGGGCAGGCCCAGGAAGTGCATGCCGCCATCCGGGCCGCGCTGCGGGGCGTCGACTGCGCCGGCGTGCGCGTGCTGTACGGCGGCAGCGTCAAGGCGGCCAACGCGGCCGAGCTGTTCGCCATGCCCGACATCGACGGCGGCCTGATAGGCGGCGCCTCGCTGGTGGCCGAAGACTTCCTGCGCATCGCCGAGGCGGGCGCGACAACCCGGAGTGCTTGAATGTCCGTAATGCTTACCGTCCTGCTGATCGTGCAGGTCATTTCCGCCCTGACGATCATCGTCCTGGTCCTGCTGCAACAGGGCAAGGGCGCCGACATGGGCTCCGCCTTCGGCGGCGGCTCCGCCGGCAGCCTGTTCGGTGCCGCCGGCGCGGCCAACTTCCTGTCGCGCACCACCAAGTGGGCGGCGGTCGTCTTCTTCATTTCCACCGCCGCGCTGGCCTACCTGGGTCGTCCGGCCCCCGCCGCCTCGCAGGGCGGTGTGATGGAGAACCATCCCAGCGACCTGTCGGTGCCCGCCGTTCCCGGCAGTACGCCCGCACCGGCTCCGGCCGCGCCCGACGCGTCGGTCCCGTCCGTGCCCGCTACCCCGCCGGCCGCGCCCGCGCAGCCCGAGGCACCCGCGCAGAAAAACTAAGGCAGTTTCTCTGAGGAGCCCGCAAATGTTATATACTAGCGGGCTCACGCAAGCCGTCGTGGTGAAATTGGTAGACACGCTATCTTGAGGGGGTAGTGGCGAAAGCTGTGCGAGTTCGAGTCTCGCCGACGGCACCAGGATTTTTCCAGGACATCCCTGGCATATCAAAAACCCGCACATTCCTTACGAGATGTGCGGGTTTTTTTGCCGCCGGGCCGTCCCAAGGCAAAAAAGCGCCCCCTCGGGGGGCAGCGCCGCCGCGTAGCGGCAAGCGTGGGGGCATTTTTTGCCGCCGGGC
>NZ_BAAAEN010000008.1:39379-214119 GCF_039523035.1 Pigmentiphaga daeguensis
TTTGCCGCCGGGCCGTCCCAAGGCAAAAAAGCGCCCCCTCGGGGGGCAGCGCCGCCGCGTAGCGGCAAGCGTGGGGGCATTTTTTGCCGCCGGGCCGCCCCAAGGCAAAAAAGCGCCCCCTCGGGGGGCAGCGCCGCCGCGTAGCGGGAAGCGTGGGGGCCTTTCTTGCCGTCACGGGATGTTCGCCTACAGCCGCTCCCCGGCAACTGGCTGGCCTGTGCCACCCGGTCGGCTAACTGGGCCTGGCCGAACTGGCCATCGTGCGAGTTCCATTTGACCGCGCCCTTGGCTTCAAGCCGATTTCTCCAATACCTGTTGCAGTTTCTCGAAGAACTGCGGCCATCCGGCCCTGGCGCCGCCGTATGCCTGCTTCTGGTCGGGGCGGAAGCCGGCCTGTTCCATGCGCAGGCGGGTGCCCGTGCCGGTGGGCGTGAGCGTGAAGGTAACGACGCTGCGCAAATCGAAGGCCGGATCGGCGTGCGTGAAGTTCCAGGTATAGGACAGCGCCTTGTCCGGCTCGACGACCAGTACCTCGCAATCCAGCGTGCCGCCCCATTCGCCCTGGAGCTTGAAGCGGTGGCCCACGGCGGGGTGGAAGTCATTCTTCATCAGCCATTCCTCGATCAGGTGCGGCTGGGTCAACGCGCGCCAGAGCCGGTCCGGCGGGTGGGGGAATTCGCGCTCGACGACGACGGAGCGGGTTTCGGTCGGAGTATCGCTCATTGGTCCATCCTGTTGAGTAGGTTTTCAAGATCATCGAATCGCTGTTCCCAGAACCCGGCCATCTGGCTGGTCCAGTCGAGCAGCGGAACGAGTGCGCGGCGCCGGGCGCTGTAGTGCGTCTGGCGTCCCTCATGGCGATCGAGTACGAGGCCGGCCTGTTTCAGCAAACGCAGGTGCTTCGATACGGCCGGCTGCGAGACGCCGGCCTGGGCGGTCAACGCCGCAACGGTCTGTTCGCCGTGGTGGCACAGGTGTTCGAAAAGGGCGCGCCGGGTGGGATCGGCAAGGGTCCTGAAGAGCAGGTCTTGAGAGGTGGTCATGGATTAATAAATAACCATGTGGTTATGAATAAAGAATAACCACTTGGCTATGAATTCGTCAACTACCCATCCTTGCCGTGCTGGGCATGGGACTTGCGCCGGTCGAGCTGACGACCCGGGAGCAGACGATGAGCACGCATGCCGAAGCCGATTTGTCCGAGGTGCTGGTGGTGCCGGACCAGCATCCGGCCACGCTGGAAGCCTGCCGGCGTTGCCGGCTGTGGCACGACGCCACGCAAGGGGTCGGCGGCGAAGGCCCGCGCCATGCGCCCATCATGATGGTGGGCGAGCAGCCGGGCGACAAGGAAGACCTGGCGGGCCGGCCCTTCGTGGGGCCCGCCGGTGCGTTGCTGGATGCGGCCCTGGCCGAGGCGGGGGTGGACCGGGACGAGGTATTCGTGACCAACGCGGTCAAGCATTTCAAGTGGGCGCAGCGCGGCAAGCGGCGCATGCACAAGACCCCCGGACAGCGCGAAATCGAGGCTTGCCGCTATTGGCTGGAGAAGGAGTACGAGGCCGTGGATCCGCGCGTCGTGGTGGCGCTGGGCGCGACGGCGCTCAAGTCGGTGTTGCATGACTATCGCGCGGGCCTGCGCGACAAGCTGGGCGACGTGCTGGAATGGGAAGGGCGGTTGATCGTGCCCACCTACCATCCTTCGTATGCGTTGCGTGCGCCCGATGAGAGCGCTCGCAAGCAGGCCTACGACACCATCGTCTCCGCGCTCAGGCAGGCGGGCCGGCTGGCGCGCGCACGGGCGTAGCCGAAGCCTCCGACGTAGGCAGGGTTCAGGACCGCCGGGCGTGGGCTACTCCCAGCACGGCGCCCACCAGCACCACCGCGCAGGCGGCCAGCATGGGCGCGCGGCCACGGGTCGCCATGTGCGTATAGGCGCTATGGCGCCGCCCGCGTTGGGGATAGGCGGGAGTATCGTCCCGGCCCGGGGATTCCAGCCCATCGTCTCGCGAGCGGGATGGGATGCCGGTGCGCTGGTGCTTGATCAGCCAACTCCCCATGCGGTCGGCCAGGCCGGGCATGCGCTGCCCGAATTGTCCGATCGCCTTGGCGGCGCTGCCTACGTAAAGGTCGCGGCGCGGATGCTCTGCGGCGTACAGGATGGCGCGGGCCGCTACCTCGGGAGCGTAGACCGGGGGCGGCAGGCGCGGTTCGACGTCCATGTAATTGCGGGCATGGGCGGTGAAGCCCGTCGCGATGGATGCCGGCTTGATCAGAGTGACCGAGACGGGCGCGCCTTCGTTTTCCAGCTCCATGCGCAGCGCATCGGTGAAGCCCTTGACCGCGTGCTTGGAGGCGGAATACGCGCCTTGCAGCGGCACGGCGCGGTCCGACACTTCGCTGCCCACGTTGATCAGGGCGCCGCCATGTTCGCGCAGATGTCCCACGGCCACGATGGAGCCGTAGACCACGCCCCAGTAATTCGTGTCGAAGAGTTTGCGCTGGTCTTCGACCGGCACGTCCTCGATCCTGCCGAAGATCGAAACGCCGGCGTTGTTGATCCAGGTATCCACGGTGCCATGGGCTTCCAGCGCCGCCTGCAGCAACCGTTCGTGGTCTTCACGCTTGCCGACGTCCATCTGCACGGCAATGGCCTGGCCGCCGTCAGCACGCAGTTCCTCGACCAGCGTGTCCAGGCGCTCCTGGTCGCGGCAGGCCAGTACCAAGCGGGCGCCGCGCCGCGCGGCCTCGCGGGCCGTGGCCAGGCCTATCCCGCTGCTGGCGCCGGTAATGACGACGACCTGGTCCGACAGTTTTTTCAGGCGATATTTCATGGGGACGCTCCTTGCTTGCTCGTCGCTGTGCTTGCGCAGGAAGCGTGCCCGCCGGCGGACGGCTATCATCCCTCGCATGCGGCGCGGGCCGCCCCTCGGACTGGAGCAGCGTTTCATGAGTACATCCCGTCATTTCGGCTTCCTCGGACTCGGCAACATGGGGCTGCCCATGGCGCGGCGCCTGCTTGCGGCGGGCCATGCGCTCACTGTGTGGAACCGCAATGCCGGCAGGGCGGCCGAGCTGGTCGCGGCCGGCGCGAATCTGGCAGGCACGCCCGCGCAGGTGCTGCAGGCGGCGGACGTGGTGGGGATTTGCGTCAAGGATGGGGCGGCGGTCGAGTCGGTGGCGTTCGGCCCGGATGGCCTGGCCAGTGCCGGCCGGCAGGGCGCGGGGAAGGTGGTGATCGATTTCTCGACCATAGAGCCCGGGCAGGCGCGCGATTTCGGCCGCCGCCTGCGCGACCGGACGGGCGCGTCCTGGCTGGATGCGCCCGTGTCGGGCGGCGTGCCGGGCGCCGAGGGCGGCACGCTGATCTGCTTCGTCGGCGGCGAGGCCACGGATCTCGAGAAGGCGGGGCCGTTCCTGGCGCCGCTGACTTCGCGCGTGACCCATATGGGACCGGCCGGTGCGGGCCAGACCACCAAGATATGCAACCAGATGATCGTCGCGGTGAACGTGCTCACGATCGCCGAGACCTACGGCCTCGCGCAGCGCGCCGGCGTGGACGTCGAGCGCCTGGCGCCGGCGCTGGCGGGCGGTTTCGCGGATTCGCAGCCCTTGCAGATCTTCGGGCCGGCGATGGCCGCCGGCCGTTTCCAGCCCACGCGCACGGCGGTCGAGCTGATGGCCAAGGACATCGGTATTTCGCAGCGCATGGCGGCCGAGTTCGATGCGCGGACGCCGGTCTCGGCGTTCTGCTCGGGGCTGTACGAACAGGTTCGGGAGCACGAGCCGGAGGTCTTCATGGGCGATGTGGCGGGGCTGGTGCGGCGCTACGAGTGAAGGCGGCGCTGTCACCGAACCGTCATTGATGTAACGCTGCTAAAGCGCCGTCCGGTCCGGGCCGATAAACGGAATGACGCGCAACGGCGGGGTTCTCCGGAACCCCGCCGTTGCCGTTTGTGGCCTAGGATTTTCATCAGGACGTCATGAAGATACGCAGCAAATTGTTCGCCTTGGGGGCCGCCGGCATCGTGGCGATCGCGGTCGTGGCCGGTTGCTCGGTGGTGGGGCTGTTGCGCCTGAGCGCGGCGGTGGACGACTACGCGCAGCGGCGGGTGCCGGCGCTGGTGGCGCTGGGCGCGCTGAGGGAAGGGCAGGTGCAGATCGCCCGCCACAGCCTGGAGCCGCTGCAGTGGGCAGACGAGTATTCCATCGAGGCGCGCAACGAATGGGAGCGCATGCTGCAGTCGAAGGGCCGCACCTGGGCAGCGATGGAAGCCGCGCGGGCCGCCCTGTCCGAAGCGCCCGCCACCGATGCCGAGGCCGAGTCGCTGCGCACCTTCGATGCGGCGTTCCATGCTTGGGCAGAAAAGGAAAAACCGCTTACCGATCTGCTCAAGCAACTGGTGGAGGTGGACAGCGAGGAGCGACAGCGCTTCCTGCTCCTGAAATACCTGGCCGCCTACTCGGCGCAGGAGTCTTACTACGTGCAGGCGCAGCAGGCCATGCAGGCCCTGGCGGAGGCCGGCGCGCAGGCAGCGGCCGAGAGGGCGGCGCAACTGCGGCAGGCCAGCCGGGGCCTGGCAAGCCTGATCGCAGGCGTGGGACTCGCGGCCATCCTGTTGATGCTGGCCGGCGCCTGGCGCGCGGGGCGCGCCATCGTGGGCGCGATCGACGGCATGCGCGCGCGCCTGGCATCGATCGCTGACGACCTGGATTTCCGCCCCCGCGCGGATGTGCGCGGCAATGACGAGGTGGCGGACATGGCGCGCGCGCTGGACCGGCTGGTGGCGCGCATGCGTACGTCGCTGGCGGCGATGCAGGGTTTGTCGGCCACCATGAACGCGGCCGGGGACGAGGTGTCCGCCGGCGCGGCCGACGTGGCCGCGGGGGCCGCCCGCCAGAACGACGCCGCGGAACGCATGGCCGGATCCATGCAGGCGGTGGCCGCCAGCATGGCGCAAGTCGCGGCGTCGGTCGAGGAGGCGATCGGCCTGTCCCGCGATGCCTGTGGCCTGGCGCAGCGCGGCGGCGAGCTGATCGGGACGGCAGGCGGCCGGATGGACGCGATCGCAGGCCGGATGGCGGCGGCGTCGCGAGCCCTGGATGCGCTGGGCCGTCATGGCGAGTCGATCCGCCACGTGGCTCGCCTGATCTCCGACATCGCGGGGCAGACCAAGCTGCTGTCCCTGAACGCGGCGATCGAGGCGGCGCGGGCGGGCGAGGACGGCCGGGGTTTCGCGGTCGTGGCCGAGCAGGTCAGGACGCTGGCCGAGAAAAGCGCGGCCTCCAGCCTGCAGATCGGCCAGACCGTGGAACGTATCGCCGATGAAACGATGGCTGCCGCCGAATTGATGCGGGAAGTGGTGGAGGCGGTGGCGGTGGGACAGGCCAGCGCCGAGGAGGCGGGCCGTTTCATGGGCGAACTGCACTCGGGCTCGGAACGGGCGGCACGGGTGGTCGCCGCCATCGGGCAGGCGCTGCGCGAGCAGTCGTCGCTGAATGACGGGGTCGCGAGCCGCGTGGGCGACGTGGCCGGCATGGCCGGCCATTACCGGCAGGCGGCGGGCGCCATGGCGGCACAGGCAGCCAGCCTGCGGGAAACCGTTCGCACGGTCGACGCAACCGTCAATGCGTTCAGGGTGTCGTAAGCCTTGCCGCACGCGGTTTTTCCTGGGGCGCAGGGGTAGGGCGGCGTTTCGGTTGACTCAGGGTTTGCGCTATACTTTCGGTCGGACGAGCGTGGGTATGAAACATGCGTGTCCGACAGTTACCGCAGTAGCCGGTAAGACAGTTTTGGTTTTGCGCCATGCGCGCTGGCTTCACAACGCAGCGGTCCGCGCAAAAACATACATCCTTGCATGTAAGCACACGCAGGTGGTCTAGAATGGCGCCGGCTCCGGACGGGGCGGCAACAGGCGGCATTCGGCATGCCCGCCGCAAGGAAGTCTGGTCCGCATCCTGCCGATTTTGCAAATGACGCCTCGGGCATCCTCAGGCCCGTGGCGTGACTCGAACAGGTTACCTGATGAATATCGAGAGTTACCTTCCTGTCCTGCTGTTCATCATCGTGGGCAGCGTCATCGGTTTCGCGCTGATGTTCCTTGGCTCCGTGATCGGCCCGAACCGGCCGGACAGCGAAAAGCTCTCTCCGTACGAATGCGGCTTCGAGGCCTTCGAGGACGCGCGCATGAAGTTCGACGTGCGCTACTACCTCGTCGCCATCCTGTTCATCCTGTTCGACCTCGAGATCGCGTTTCTGTTTCCGTGGGCCATGGCCAACGAGCAGGTAGGCCTGCTGGGTTTCGGGACCGTGGCGGTATTTCTGGCCGTTCTCGTGATCGGCTTCATCTACGAATGGAAAAAGGGCGCGCTCGACTGGGAGTGATCCCAGCAGCACGCCGAAGGACACACCGGGTTTCATTCATGGCTATCGACGGAATTCTCAACGAAGGCTTCATCACCACGACCGCCGACAAGGTCATCAACTGGGCGAAGACGGGGTCGCTGTGGCCCATGACCTTCGGCCTGGCCTGTTGCGCGGTCGAAATGATGCACGCGGGCGCGGCGCGCTACGACCTTGACCGCTTCGGCATCATCTTCCGGCCCAGCCCGCGCCAGTCCGACCTGATGATCGTGGCCGGCACGCTGTGCAACAAGATGGCGCCGGCCTTGCGCAAGGTCTACGACCAGATGCCCGAGCCGCGCTGGGTGGTCTCCATGGGCTCGTGCGCCAACGGCGGCGGGTACTACCACTATTCCTATTCGGTGGTGCGCGGCTGCGATCGCATCGTGCCGGTCGACGTCTACGTCCCGGGCTGCCCCCCTACCGCCGAAGCGCTGGTGTACGGCTTGCTGCAACTGCAGAACAAGATCCGCCGCACCAATACCATCGCGCGTTGACCTCGATGCCGGTGTGCGCACTCTCCACTTCCATTTTCCCGACCGGACCGGCCCAGGCCCGTCCGGCGCCGTCTTTTGATCCGAGCGCTCATGACCAAGCTTGAAACCCTGCGCCAGAATCTGCTCAGCGCCTTGGGCGAAGATATCCGCCTGACACTCGCCCTGGGCGAGCTGACGCTCGAAGTGCCGGTGGACCGGTACGTGGAAGTGTGCCGGACGCTGCGCGACGATGCCGGGCTGCGCTTCGAGAGCTGCATCGACCTGTGCGGCATGGACTATTCCACCTACGGCAACGAGGTCCGCGAGACCGGACGCTTCGCCGTGGTGCTGCACCTGTTGTCGATCACGCACAACTGGCGCCTGCGCGTGCGCACCTGCGCGGCCGACGACGACATGCCGGTCGTGCCTTCCCTGGTGGACGTCTGGCCCGGCGTCAACTGGTACGAGCGCGAGGCCTTCGATTTCTTCGGCGTGCTGTTCGAGGGGCATCCCGACCTGCGCCGCATCCTGACCGACTACGGCTTCATCGGCCATCCCTTCCGCAAGGACTTCCCGCTGTCGGGCAACGTCGAGATGCGTTTCGACCCCGAGCAGAAACGGGTCATCTACCAGCCCGTCACCATCGAGCCGCGCGAGGTCACGCCTCGGGTCATCCGCGAAGACGGTTACGGAGCAGGGCGCTAATCATGGCAGAGATCAAGAACTACACCCTCAACTTCGGTCCCCAGCACCCGGCCGCGCACGGCGTGCTGCGGCTGGTGCTGGAACTGGACGGCGAAGTCATCCAGCGCGCCGACCCCCATATCGGGCTGCTGCACCGGGCCACGGAAAAGCTGGCCGAGCACAAGACCTTCCTGCAGGCCTTGCCCTACATGGACCGTCTCGACTACGTGTCCATGATGTGCAACGAGCACGCCTACGTCATGGCGATCGAGAAGATGCTGGGCGTGGAAGTGCCGCTGCGGGCGCAATACATCCGGGTGATGTTCGACGAGATCACCCGTATCCTGAATCACCTGATGTCCCTGGGCTCGCACGCCCTGGACGTGGGCGCGATGGCGGTGTTCCTGTACGCCTTCCGCGAGCGCGAGGACCTGATGGACTGCTATGAAGCGGTCTCGGGGGCCCGCATGCACGCGGCCTACTACCGCCCGGGCGGCGTCTATCGCGACCTGCCCGAGCGCATGCCGCAGTACCGCCCCAGCAAGCTGCGCAGCGAAAAGGAAATGAAGGCCCTGAACGAGGACCGTTCGGGTTCGCTGCTCGACTTCATCGAGTCCTTCACCAATCGCTTCCCGGCCTACGTCGACGAATACGAGACCCTGCTGACCGACAACCGGATCTGGAAACAGCGCCTGGTCGACGTCGGCATCGTCAGCCCCGAGCGCGCCAAGGCGCTGGGCTTCACCGGCCCCATGCTGCGCGGCTCGGGCATCGAGTGGGACCTGCGCAAGATGCAGCCCTACGAGGTCTACGACCTGGTCGACTTCGACGTGCCGGTGGGCGTGAACGGCGACTGCTACGACCGCTACCTCGTCCGCATCGAGGAAATGCGCCAGAGCAACCGCATCATCAAGCAGTGCGTGGAATGGCTGCGCAACAATCCCGGCCCGGTCATGACGAGCAACCACAAGGTCGCTCCGCCCAGCCGCGCCGAGATGAAGACCAGCATGGAAGAGCTGATCCACCATTTCAAGCTCTTCACCGAAGGTTTCCACGTGCCCCCGGGCGAGGCCTATGCCGCGGTCGAGCACCCCAAGGGCGAGTTCGGCATCTACCTGGTGTCCGACGGCGCGAACAAGCCGTACCGCCTGAAGATCCGCGCCCCGGGCTTTGCCCACTTGCAATCGCTGGACGAGATGGCGCGCGGCCATATGATCGCCGACGCCGTCACGATTATCGGCACGCAGGACATCGTGTTCGGCGAGATCGACCGCTGAACCCATGACCGCGTCCCAACCGGATACCACCATGCAGCTTTCCGAACAGGCCCTCAAGAAGATCGACCGCGAAGTCTCCAAGTACCCGGCCGAACAGAAACAGTCCGCCGTGATGGCGGCGCTGGCCATCGCGCAGGACGAGAAGGGCTGGCTGTCGCAAGAGGTGATGGAAGAAGTCGCGAACGTCCTGGGCATGCCGCCCATCGCCGTGCAGGAGGTCGCGACCTTCTACAACATGTACAACCTCAAGCCCATGGGCCGGTACAAGATCTCGGTCTGCACCAACCTGCCCTGTGCCCTGCGCGACGGAGAGAAGGCCGGGCATCACCTGAAGCAGAAGCTGGGTATCGATTATCGGGAAACGACCCCGGACGGCGTGTTCACGCTGATCGAGGGCGAATGCATGGGAGCCTGCGGCGACGCGCCCGTGCTGCTGGTGAACAACAAGCGTATGTGCATTCAGATGTCCGAGGCCAAGCTCGACGCGCTCGTCGATGAGTTGAAGGCCGAGGCGAATGCCGGAGGTGCAAAATGAGCGTGGCCGAACCGGTCATCAGCACGGCGTTCCACAACCGCCACATCGACCCGCAGATCATGGCGGGGCTGGACGGCGGCAACTGGCGCCTGAACGACTACGTCGCGCGCGGCGGCTACGAGGCCCTGCGCAAGATCCTGTCCACCGGCATGACGCCCGAGCAGGTCATCGCCGAGGTCAAGTCCTCGGGACTGCGCGGCCGTGGCGGCGCGGGCTTTCCGACCGGCCTGAAGTGGAGCTTCATGCCGCGCACCTTCCCGGGCCAGAAGTACCTGGTCTGCAATTCCGACGAAGGCGAGCCGGGCACGTTCAAGGATCGCGACATCCTGCGCTACAACCCGCACATCGTGATCGAGGGCATGGCCATCGCCGCCTACGCGATGGGCATCACCGTGGGCTACAACTACATCCACGGCGAGATCTTCGAGGTGTACGAGCGTTTCGAGGAAGCGCTGGAAGAGGCGCGCGCCGCCGGATTCCTGGGCAACAACATTCTCGGCTCGAGCTTCAGCTTCCAGCTGCATGCCCACCACGGCTACGGCGCCTACATCTGCGGCGAGGAAACCGCGCTGCTCGAATCGCTGGAAGGCAAGAAGGGCCAGCCGCGCTTCAAGCCGCCGTTCCCGGCCAGCTTCGGCCTGTATGGCAAGCCGACCACGATCAACAACACCGAGACCTTCGCCGCGGTGCCCTGGATCATCCGCAACGGCGGCGACGCCTACCTGCAGGTGGGCAAGCCCAACAATGGCGGCACCAAGCTGTTCTCGGTCTCGGGCGACGTCGAGTACCCGGGCAACTTCGAGGTGCCGATGGGCACGCCGTTCTCCAAGCTGCTGGAACTGGCCGGCGGCGTGCGGGGGGGCCGCAAGCTCAAGGCGGTGATTCCCGGCGGCTCCAGCGCTCCGGTGGTGCCCGCCGACATCATGATGGACTGCACGATGGACTACGACTCGATCGCCAAGGCCGGGTCGATGCTGGGCTCGGGCGCGGTCATCGTGATGGACGAGACGCGCTGCATGGTGAAGTCGCTGCTGCGCCTGTCGTACTTCTATTTCGAGGAAAGCTGCGGCCAGTGCACGCCGTGCCGCGAAGGTACGGGCTGGCTGTACCGCGTGGTCCATCGCATCGAGAGCGGCAAGGGCCGCCCGGAGGACCTGGACCTGCTCGATTCGGTGGCCGGCAACATCATGGGCCGCACGATCTGCGCGCTGGGCGATGCCGCGGCCATGCCGGTACGGGGCTTCCTGAAGCACTACCGCGACGAGTTCATGTACCACATCGAGCACAAGCACTGCCTGGTGCCCGAGTACCTGTAGCCGCCGGTCCGCGCGCAAAGCAAGTATTTACCGAAACGCACACGCCCCGCCCGATGACGGGGCAAACGGAAATAAGATGGTTGAAATTACGATCGACGGCAAGACAGTGGAGGTGGCCGAGGGCAGCATGATCATGCATGCCGCCCAGAAGGTCGGCCTTTACGTGCCGCATTTCTGCTATCACAAGAAGCTGTCGATCGCGGCGAACTGCCGCATGTGTCTGGTCGACGTCGAGAAGGCCCCCAAGCCGCTGCCCGCCTGTGCCACGCCGGTCAGCAACGGCATGGTGGTCCATACCGCTTCCGAGAAGGCCATCAACGCCCAGAAGGGCGTGATGGAGTTCCTGCTGATCAACCACCCGCTGGATTGCCCGATCTGCGACCAGGGCGGCGAGTGCCAACTGCAGGACCTGGCCGTGGGCTACGGCGGCTCTTCCTCGCGCTACAGCGAGGAAAAGCGCGTCGTGTTCCACAAGAACCTGGGCCCGCTGGTGTCGGCCGAGGAAATGGCCCGCTGCATCCAGTGCACCCGCTGCGTGCGCTTCGGCCAGGAGATCGCCGGCGTCATGGAGCTCGGCATGATCAACCGTGGCGAGCATTCCGAGATCACCACCTTCGTGGGCCGCGCGGTCGAGTCCGAACTGTCGGGCAACATGATCGACATCTGCCCGGTCGGCGCGCTTACGTCCAAGCCGTTCCGCTACAGCGCCCGGACCTGGGAGCTGGCCCGCCGCAAGTCGGTCAGTCCGCATGACAGCATCGGCGCCAACCTGATCGTCCAGGTCAAGAACGACCGCGTCATGCGCGTCGTGCCGTTCGAGAACGAAGCCGTCAACGAGTGCTGGATCAGCGACCGCGACCGCTTCTCGTACGAAGGCCTGAACAGCGAGGACCGCCTGTCCGTCCCGATGGTGCGCGGCACCGACGGACTGTGGAAGGAGGTCGAGTGGGCCGAGGCGCTGGACGCCGTGGCGGCCGGGCTGCAATCGGTCAAGAACAGCTACGGCGCCGGCCAGATCGGCGCGCTGGCGGCGCAATACGCCACGACCGAGGAATTCGCCCTGCTGGCGCGCCTGGTGCGTGCCCTGGGTTCCGACAACATCGATTTCCGCCTGCGCCAGACCGACGCGGGTTTCGACGCCGCGCGCAGCGGCGCCCCGTGGCTGGGCATGGCCCTGGCCGACATCGCCACGCTGGACCGCGTGCTGGTGGTCGGCTCGTTCCTGCGCAAGGACCACCCGCTGCTGGCCCAGCGCTTGCGCCAGGCCGCCAAGGCCGGCACGCAGGTCATCCTGGTCGACGTGGCGGCCGACGATCCGCTGATGCCCGTGGCCGGGCGCGTCACGGTCGCGCCGGCGGCGCTGCCGTCGGTGCTGGCGGAGATCGCCGTGGCGCTGGCCCAGGCCAAGGAAGCGGCCGTCGCGCCCGAACTGGCCGGCGTGCAGCCGGGCGAAGCGGCTCGCCGCATCGCCGAGCTGCTGGCTTCCGGCGAAAACACCGCCGTGCTGCTGGGCAACCTGGCGGTACAGCATCCGCAGGCCTCGACGCTGGCGGCCAACGCGCAACTGATCGCGCAGGCCACCGGCGCCCGCCTGGGCTTCACCACCGAGGGCGGCAACACGGTGGGCGGCTACCTGGCCGAAGCCGTGCCGGTGCGCGGCGGCAAGACCGCGGCGCAGATGTTCGCCGAGCCGCTCAAGGCCCATATCGTCGTGCATGCCGAGCCGGCGCTGGACGCGGCCGACGGCGTGGCCGCGCTGCGTGCGCTGCGCGCCGCGCAATTCAACGTCGCGCTGACCTCGTTCCGTTCCGCGGCCGAGGACTGGGCCCATGTGATGCTGCCCATCGCGCCGTTCACCGAAACCTCGGGCACCTTCGTCAATGCCGAGGGCAGGGCGCAGAGCTTCAAGGGCACGGTCCGCCCGCTGGGCCAGACGCGCCCGGGCTGGAAGGTGCTGCGCGTGCTGGGCAATGCGCTGGAACTGCCGGGCTTCGACGACGAGACTTCCGAATCCGTGCGCGACGCGGTGCTGGCCGGCGAGATCGCGCCGCGCCTGTCGAACGCCATCGGCGCCAAGCCTGGCGTGGGCGAGTCGGTCCAGGGCCTGCAGCGCGTGGCCGACGTGCCGGTGTTCTTCAGCGACGCCATCGTGCGCCGCGCCGGAGCGCTTCAGGCCACCCCGGCCGCCGACGTGCCCGAAGCCCGCGCCAACGCGGCCACCGTGGCCGGTCTGGGCCTGGCCGACGGCGACCGCGTGCGCGTGAAGTCGGCGACCGGCTCGGTCGAACTCTTTCTTTCCGTGGATGACGCAGTGCCCGCCGGCGCCGTGCGCATCGCCGCCGCCCATGCCTCGACCTTCGCGCTCGGCGGCGCATTCGAACAACTCAGCGTGGAGCGTGCCTGATGCAGTGGATCGACGTCATTCAGGCTCATGGAACGGAGCTGATCGGCCCGGCAGCCTGGTCGGTGGTGTGGAACATCGTCAAGATCGTCTGCATCGCGGTGCCCATCATCCTGTGCGTGGCCTATCTCACGTACTGGGAACGCAAGATGATCGGCTGGATGCACATCCGCCTCGGCCCCAACCGCGTGGGCCCGAAGGGGCTGCTGCAGCCGTTCGCCGACGTGCTGAAGCTGCTGACCAAGGAAGTGATCGTTCCCAGCAACGCCAACAAGGTGCTCTACATCGTGGCGCCCGCGGTGGTGCTGATGCCGGCGCTGGCCGCCTGGGCGGTGGTGCCGTTCGGTCCCGAGGTCGTGCTGGCCAACGTCAATGCCGGCCTGCTCTACATCATGGCGATCACCTCGCTGGGGGTCTACGGCGTGATCATCGCCGGCTGGGCCTCGAACTCGAAGTACGCCTTCCTGGGCGCGCTGCGCGCCTCGGCGCAGATGGTGTCCTATGAGCTGGCCATCGGTTTCGTGCTGGTGACGGTGCTGCTGGTGTCCGGCAGCCTGAACATGAGCGAGATCGTGCTCAAGCAGGCCGACGGACGCTTCGCCGGCATGGGGCTGACCTTCCTGTCGTGGAACTGGCTGCCGCTGCTGCCGCTGTTCGTGATCTACGTCATTTCCGCCGTGGCGGAAACCAACCGCCACCCGTTCGACGTGGTCGAGGGCGAGTCGGAAATCGTCGCCGGCCACATGGTGGAATATTCGGGCATGACCTTCGCCCTGTTCTTCCTGGGCGAATACGCCAACATGATCCTGTTGTCCGCGCTGGCCTCGATCATGTTCCTGGGCGGCTGGCTGCCTCCGGTCGATGTGGCGCCGCTGACCTGGGTGCCGGGCTGGATCTGGCTGGCGGTCAAGACGTTCTTCGTGGTCTCGTTGTTCATCTGGTTCCGTGCGTCTTTCCCGCGCTACCGCTACGACCAGATCATGCGCCTGGGCTGGAAGGTCTTCATCCCGCTGACGCTGGTCTGGCTGCTCGTGGTGGCGGTCTGGATGCAGACGCCCTGGAACATCTGGAAGTAATGCCCGCCCTGTGCGAGCCCAAGAATAGGCAGGACTGAATCATGCAAGCGATCAAGGAATTCTTCGGCAGCCTGATGCTGACCGAACTCCTCAAGGGATTGCGCCTGACGGGGCGGTACATGTTCGCCCGCAAGATCACGGTGCAGTATCCCGAGGAAAAGACCCCGATGTCCCCGCGCTTCCGGGGCCTGCATGCCTTGCGCCGCTACCCCAACGGGGAAGAGCGCTGCATCGCCTGCAAGCTGTGCGAGGCGGTCTGTCCGGCGGTGGCGATCACGATCGAATCCGAGGTGCGCGACGACGGCACGCGCCGTACCAACCGCTACGACATCGACCTGACCAAGTGCATCTTCTGCGGCTTCTGCGAAGAAAGCTGCCCGGTGGATTCCATCGTCGAGACGCACATCCACGAATATCACGGCGAACAGCGGGGCGACCTGTATTTCACCAAGGAAATGCTGCTGGCGGTCGGCGACCGCTATGAAGCCGAGATCGCGCAGAACCGTGCGCAGGACGCGAAATACCGGTAAACGAAACCCACACCATGACCGCCATACTGTTCTATATATTCGCCGCGATCCTCGTCGTGGCCGCCTGCCGGGTCATCGTCGCGCGCAGCCCCGTCACCGCCGTCATGCACCTGGTGCTGTCGTTCTTCACCGCCTCCATGATCTGGATGCTGCTGAAGGCGGAGTTCCTCGCCATCCTGCTGGTGCTCGTGTACGTGGGCGCGGTGATGGTGCTGTTCCTGTTCGTCGTGATGATGCTGGACATCGACAGCGCCAAGCTGCGCCAGGGCTTCAAGACCTACCTGCCGCTGGGCATCGTGGTGGGCGCCATCATGGTCGGGGAAATGGCCTTCGTGCTGGCCAATGCCTATTGGGACCCCAGCGTGCCGCAGGCGCCGGCCGACTTCAACAACACGCGCGCCATCGGCGTGGCGATGTACACCGAGTACATCTACGCCGTCGAGATCGCCGCCGTGATCCTGCTGGTGGGCATGGTCGCCGCCATCGCGCTCACGCTGCGCCGCCGCTCCGACGTCAAGGTGACCCGGCCGTCCGAGCAGATCCGCGTGCGTCGCCAGGACCGCGTCCGCCTGGTATCGATTCCGTCGCAAACCGAAAATTCCCGGGAAGGCGAGGGCGCCCAGGCGCCTGCCGCCACCGAACCCAAGGGAAGCCAACCATGACCCTGACCCTAGGCCACTTCCTCGTGCTGGGCGCGATCCTGTTCGCGATCAGCATCGTCGGCATCTTCCTCAACCGCAAGAACATCATCGTGCTGCTGATGGCGATCGAACTGATGCTGCTGGCGGTGAACATGAATTTCGTCGCTTTCTCCAGCTGGATGGGCGATCTGAGCGGGCAGGTGTTCGTGTTCTTCATCCTGACCGTGGCGGCCGCCGAGTCCGCCATCGGCCTGGCGATCCTGGTTGTATTGTTCCGCAACCTGAACACGATCAATGTTGATGAACTTGACCGGCTGAAGGGCTGACGGTCCGGGCTACGAGAAAATCAAGACATGTCGGTACCTAAGCTCTATCTCCTCATCGCTTTCGCCCCGCTGGTCGGGTCCGCCATCGCCGGCCTGTTCGGCACCGGCTTCCTCGGACGCTGGGTCGGCCGCGCCGGCGCGCACTGGGTCACGATCCTGGGCGTGCTGGTCTCGGCCATCGGCTCGGCCTTCGTGCTGCAGGACGTCCTGGCGGGCAACACCTTCAACGGCACGCTCTACACCTGGAGCGCGATCGGCGGCATCAAGCTGGAAATCGGCTTCATGATCGACACGCTGTCGGCCATGATGATGGTGGTGGTCACCTCGGTGTCGCTGATGGTGCACATCTACACCATCGGCTACATGAAGGACGATCCCGGCTACCAGCGCTTCTTCGCCTACATCTCGCTGTTCACCTTCTCGATGCTGATGCTGGTCATGTCCAACAACATGCTCCAGCTCTTCTTCGGCTGGGAAGCCGTGGGCCTGGTGTCCTACCTGCTGATCGGCTTCTGGTACACCCGTCCCACCGCGATCTTCGCCAACATGAAGGCCTTCCTGGTCAACCGGGTAGGGGACTTCGGCTTCGTGCTGGGCATCGGCCTGTTGTTCGCCTACGCCGGCTCGATGAACTACACCGAAGTGTTCTCGCAGTCCGACAAACTGGCCGGCCTGACCTTCCCGGGCACCGACTGGATGCTGCTGAGCGTGGCCTGCATCGCGCTGTTCGTGGGCGCCATGGGCAAGTCGGCGCAGTTCCCGCTGCACGTCTGGCTGCCCGATTCGATGGAAGGCCCGACCCCGATCTCCGCGCTGATCCACGCCGCCACCATGGTGACGGCGGGCATCTTCATGGTGGCGCGTTTCTCGCCGCTGTTCGAGCTGTCGCCCACCGCGCTGTCGTTCATCATCATCATCGGCGCGATCACCGCGCTGTTCATGGGCTTCCTGGGCATCATCCAGAACGACATCAAGCGCGTGGTGGCCTATTCCACGCTGTCGCAGCTGGGCTACATGACCGTCGCGCTGGGCGCCTCGGCCTACTCGGTGGCGATCTTCCACCTGATGACCCACGCCTTCTTCAAGGCGCTGCTGTTCCTGGCGGCGGGCTCGGTCATCATCGGCATGCACCACGACCAGGACATCCGCAACATGGGCGGCCTGCGCAAGTACATGCCCATCACCTGGATCACCTTCCTGCTGGGTTCGCTGGCGCTGATCGGCACGCCGTTCTTCGCCGGCTTCTACTCGAAGGAAAACATCATCGAGGCGGCCAAGCTGTCCCACGTCTGGGGGTCGGGCTTCGCCTACTTCGCGGTGCTGGCCGGCGTTTTCGTGACGGCGTTCTACTCGTTCCGCCTGTACTTCCTGGTCTTCCACGGCAAGGAGCGCTTCGACACCTCGGGCGCGCACGGGCATGGACACGACGACCACGCGCACGATGGCCATGACGACCACGGCCACGACGACCACCATCACGGCGGCGTGCCGCACGAGTCGCCCGCCGTGGTGACGGTGCCGCTGGTGCTGCTGGCCATCCCGTCGGTGGTGATCGGCGCGATCGCGATCGGCCCCATGCTGTTCGGCGACTTCTTCAAGGGCGTGATCTTCAATTCGCCCGATCGCCCCGTCATGGAGCACCTGGCCGAGGACTTCCACGGCTGGGTGGCCTACGGGCTGCATGCGTTCAGTACCGTGCCGTTCTGGCTGATGCTGGCCGGCGTGGTCCTGGCGTGGTTCTTCTACATGGTCAAGCCGGCCATTCCCGCCGCCATCAAGGCTCGCGCAGGCTGGTTGTACAACCTGCTCGACAACAAGTACTACATGGACAAGATCAACGAAGCCGTGTTCGCGCGCGGTGCCCGCGCGCTGGGCGGCGGCTTCTGGAAGGTGGGCGACAAGTCCCTGATCGACGGCCTCCTGGTCAACGGCAGCGCCCGTCTGGTGGGCTGGTTCGCCGGGGTGGTCCGCCACCTGCAATCGGGCTACATCTATCACTACGCCTTCGCCATGATCATCGGCATCATGGCCCTGGTGACCTTCTTCGTCCTGCTGAACAATTGATGGCAAGCGATATGGCTCAAACTTCTTTTCCGTGGCTCTCGCTTGCGATCTTCACCCCGATCGTCTTCGGCATCCTGGTGCTGGCGGTGGGCCGAGACAGCAACCCCACCGTCGCCCGCGTGCTGGCGCTGATCGGCGCGATCGCCGGCTTCCTGGTCACCCTGCCGCTTTACACCGGCTTCGACGCCTCGACGGCGCAGATGCAGTTCGTCGAGAAGGCCGCCTGGATCGCCGAGTACGGCGTGTCCTATTACCTGGGCGTGGACGGCATCTCGCTGTGGTTCGTCCTGCTGACGGCCTTCATCACCATCATCGTGGTGCTGGCCGGGTGGGAAGTCATCACCAGCCGCGTCGCCCAGTACATGGGCGCCTTTCTGATCCTGTCGGGCCTGATGATAGGCGTGTTCGCGGCACTGGACGGCCTCCTGTTCTACGTGTTCTTCGAGGCCACGCTGATCCCGATGTACATCATCATCGGCGTGTGGGGCGGCCCCAACCGGGTCTACGCGGCGTTCAAGTTCTTCCTGTACACGCTGCTGGGTTCGCTGCTGACGCTGGTCGCGTTCATCTACCTGTGGCATTCGGCCGGCGGCACGTTCGACATCCTGGCCTGGCACAAGCTGCCGCTGGGCCAGACCGAGCAGATCCTGATCTTCCTGGCCTTCCTGATGGCTTTCGCGGTGAAGGTGCCGATGTGGCCGGTCCACACCTGGCTTCCCGACGCCCACGTCGAGGCGCCCACGGGCGGCTCGGTGGTGCTGGCCGCCATCATGCTGAAGCTGGGCGCCTACGGCTTCCTGCGGCTGTCGCTGCCCATCGTGCCCGACGCCGCGCATAGCCTGTCGGGCCTGATGATCGCGCTGTCGCTGATCGCCGTCATCTACATCGGCCTGGTGGCGCTGGTTCAGGACGACATGAAGAAGCTGGTCGCGTATTCGTCCGTGGCGCACATGGGCTTCGTGACCCTGGGCTTCTTCATCTTCAACACCGCCGGCGTCGAGGGCGCCATCGTGCAGATGGTCTCGCACGGCTTCGTGTCGGGCGCGATGTTCCTGTGCATAGGCGTGCTGTACGACCGCGTGCACTCGCGCCGCATCGCCGACTACGGCGGCGTGGTCAACACCATGCCGAAGTTCGCCACGTTCTTCGTGCTGTTCTCGATGGCCAACAGCGGCCTGCCGGCCACCAGCGGCTTCGTGGGCGAATTCTTCGTCATCATGGGCTCGGTCGAGTACAACTTCTGGATCGGCCTGCTGGCCGCCACGGCCCTGATCCTGGGCGCCGCGTACTCGCTGTGGATGGTCAAGCGCGTCGTGTTCGGCGACATCACCCACCAGCACGTGCGCGAGCTGGCCGACGTCAACGCCCGCGAGTTCTTCATCCTGGGCGTGATGGCCATCGCCGTGCTGTACATGGGCGTCCATCCCGCGCCCTTCACCGACGTGATGCACGTCTCGGTCGACGCGCTGCTCAAGCATGTCGCCATTTCGAAACTGTAAGACGCCGGACGTTACGCAATGGAATTCGCCAATCTGAACCTGTCTCTCGTCGCGCCGGAGATCACACTGCTGGTGCTGACGTCCGCCATCCTGCTGATCGACCTGTTCGTCAAGGATGAAGGCCGCGCGGTGACGCACATCCTGTCCCTGGCCGCACTGGTGGCGCTGACCTGGATGAGCCTGTCGGACCTGGCCTCGGGCGTGCAGGGCACGGCCTTCGACGGCATGTACGTGGCGGACAGCCTGGGCCACGTGCTCAAGGTGTTCTCGTATATCGCGGTAGGCGTGACGCTGATCTACGGCAAGGCTTACGCCAAGGACCGCGGCATGCTGCGCGGCGGCGAGCTGTACGTGCTGTCGCTGCTGGCGCTGCTGGGCCAGATGGTCATGATCTCGGCCGGCAACATGCTGACGATCTACCTCGGCCTGGAGCTGATGTCGCTGTCGTTCTACGCGCTGGTCGCGCTGCGCCGCGAGCACACCGTGTCCACCGAGGCCGCCATGAAGTACTTCGTGCTGGGCGCGCTGGCCTCGGGCTTGCTGCTGTACGGCATGTCCATGATCTACGGCGCCACCGGCACGCTGAACCTGGCCGGCATCGCCCGCGCCACCTCCGGCGCGACCGACAACCACATGATCCTGGTCTTCGGCCTGGTGTTCCTGGTCGCGGGCCTGGCGTTCAAGCTCGGCGTCGTGCCGTTCCACATGTGGGTGCCCGACGTCTACCAGGGCGCGCCCACGGCCGTGACGCTGCTGCTGGGCGGCGCGCCCAAGCTGGCCGCGTTCGCCATCGTGCTGCGCCTGCTGGTCGACGGCCTGTTCGGCCTGGCGGCCGACTGGCAGCCCATGCTGGCGATCATGGCCGTGCTGTCGCTGGCCATCGGCAATCTCGCCGCCATCATGCAGTCCAACATCAAGCGCATGCTGGCCTATTCGACCATCTCGCACATGGGTTTCGTGCTGCTGGGCCTGATGTCCGGCGTGATCGAGGGCAGCGCCTTCAACGCCCAGAACGCCTATACGTCGGCCATGTTCTACGTGGTCGTCTATGTGCTGACCACGCTCAGCTCGTTCGGCGTGCTGATGCTGCTGTCGCGCTCGGGCTTCGAGTGCGAGAACGTCGACGACCTGAAGGGCCTGAACCGCCGCAACCCGTGGTTCGCCGGCGTAATGCTGGTGCAGATGTTCTCGCTCACCGGCATTCCGCCCACGGTCGGCTTCTACGCCAAGCTGGCGGTGTTGCAGTCGCTGATCCAGACCAACCACGTCGTGCTGGCCGTGGTGGCCGTGCTGTTCTCGCTGATCGGCGCCTTCTACTACCTGCGGGTGGTGAAGGTCGTGTACTTCGACGATCCGGTCGACCAGGCCCCGCTGCAGGGTTCGGCCGGTTTCCGCACCGTGCTGTCGGTCAACGGCGTGCTGCTGTTGGTCCTGGGCGTGTTCCCCGCGCCGCTGGTCGCCCTGTGCGCCCAGGCCATCTCCAGCTCGCTCGCGCTCTGAGCTTCTTTTCCGGCGGGGGCGCGATTGCGCCGCCGCCGTTCCCGACCGGGTTTGTCGTGACAGGAACCCCGCCTTGAAACAGACCCTCGCCATCTACGTCCTGATCCTGCTGGCCCTGGTGACCGCCAACCTGCCGTTCCTGACGGAACGCGTGTTCGGCGCGGTGGCCTTCCGCCGGGACGGCGCGCCCGCCCGCAAGCCGTTCTGGCTGAGGCTGGTCGAAGTGCTGGTGCTGTACCTGGTGGTCGGCGGCATCGGCCTGGGATTCGAGGCCAGCCTGGGCAACGTGTTTCCCCAGGGATGGCAGTTCTATGCCATCACCCTGACGCTGTATCTCGTGCTGGCCTATCCCGGCTTCGTGTACCGCTATCTTTTCAAACGGACCGCCCGATGAGCGACGATCGAGCACTGGAAGAACTGGCGCGCAGTTCGGAGCGGCTGCGCGAGGAGCCCCTCACCAGCGAGGCGGTGTTCCGCGGCAAGCTGCTGGACGTGCGCCGGGACACCGTCCGGCTGCCGGGAGGGGCCACGGCCACGCGCGAGTACATCATGCATCCGGGCGCCTCCATGATCGTGCCCATGCTGCCGGATGGGCAGGTGGTGCTGGTGCGGCAGTACCGCTATCCCATGCACCGGGCCTTCATCGAATTCCCCGCGGGCAAGATCGACCCCGGCGAGGCCCCGCTCGCGACCGCGCAGCGGGAGCTGCTGGAGGAAACGGGCTATCGGGCCAACAAGTGGACCGAGCTCACCACCATCCATAACGCCATCGCCTATGCCAACGAGCGCATCGTGCTGTTCCTGGCCGAGGGCCTGGAGCGGGGCGAGCAGCGCCTGGACGAGCACGAGTTCCTGGAAGTGTTCACGGCCCCGCTGGAGGACCTGATTGCCTGGATCCGCCAGGGGGAAGTCACCGACGTCAAGACGGTGATCGGCGCATTCTTCGTATCCTCTTCTACGCGCTAACGTCCGGATAGAGGCCGTGCGCCCGGCCGTACAGGCGGGCCAGGCCGAACAGGGCGTCGATGCTGGGCGTGGGTACGCCCACTTTCCGGCCAAGCTCGCGCACCACGGCCACGATGGCGTCCAGCTCCAGCGGACGCCCCGCCTCCGCATCCTGCAGCATGGAACTCTTGAAGGCGCCGAGCTTGCGCGTGACGGCGTGGCGGTCCTCGGCGCTCTGGTCGATGGCGCAGCCCAGTTCGAGGCCGATGCGGGCCGCCTCGTCCATGGCGTCGGAACAGAACCGGCGTACCAGCGGGTCGTCCAGGATGCGGTCGACCGTGGCGCCGGTGATGGCCGAGACCGGATTCATGGTCATGTTGCCCCACAGCTTGTACCAGATGTCCTGGCGGATGGCCCGCGAGGCGGTGGCGTCGAAGCCCGCCTGGGCAAGCAGCGCGACGATGCGCTCGACCCGTTCCGAGGACGAGCCGTCCGGTTCGCCGATGACCAGCCCGCCGCCCATGTGATGCTGGACGACGCCCGGCTCCGGCGTCGAGGTGCTGGCGTGGACCACGCACCCGATCACGCGCGCCAGGGGAATGCCGCGCGCGATCCGGCCATCGGGGTCGATGGTCGACAGGCGGGCCTGTTCCGGCGGCAGGAGGCCTTGCGCGAACCACCAGGGCACGCCGTTCATGGCCGGCAGCACGGCGGTGTCCGGGCCCAGCAGCGGCGCGAGGCAGTCCGCCACGGCGGCCAGGGCGGGGCCCTTGACCGCGACGACGACCAGGTCCTGCGGACCGAGGGCCTCGGTGCGGTCGCTGGCCGTGGCCGGGACCTGGACGAGTCCGCCTTCCTGCCGCAGCCGCCAGCCGTGCGATTGCAGCGCCTCGAGCGTGGCGCCGCGGGCCAGGGCGCTGACCGAGCAGGCGCCGGTGGCCGCCAGGCGGGCGCCGATGAAGCCGCCGATGGCGCCGGCGCCCACGATGCAGACCTTCATGCTCGTTCCCCGGGTCATTCCAGCGTGACGTTGGCCTTCTGGATCAGCCCCTGGTAGGTCTTGGACTTGGCCGCGACCTGGCGGTGGATTTCGTCGGGCGACCAACTGATGGTCTGGAAGGCGAAGGTATCCAGGCGCTTCTTGATCTCGGGGTCGGCCACGACCTTGGCGACGTCGGCGTTGATCTTGTCGCGGATGGTCGCCGGCAGGCCCTTGGGCGCCAGCAGCACGACGAAGGAATTGACGTCCAGGCTGGCGGGGCCACCGCTTTCGGCCACCGTGGGCACGTCGGGCATCTGCGGGATGCGCTTGGGGGCCGCGACGGCGATGTAGCGCAGCTTGCCGGCCTGGTAGGGGCCCTGGCTGGAGGCAATGGTGGCCATGCTCCAGTTCACTTCCTGGGTGCTGACGGCCGCGTACAGTTGCCCGACTTCCTTGTAGGGCACGTGCTGCATACTGACGTTCGCTTCGTTTTCCAGGGCGATGCCGCCCAGGTGGCCGGGGCTGCCTATGCCCCAGGATCCATAGGTGACCTGGCCGGGCTTGGCCTTGGCGGCCGCGACGAGGTCGGAGACCGATTTCCAGGGCGATTGGGCCGAGACGGAAACCAGGAAGGGCGTGATGAACAGCGTGGCGACCGGGTCGAAGACCTTGTCGGGATCGTACTGGCGGCTTTTGTACAGATGGGGCAGGGCGGCGAGCTGTTCGCTGTCGAGCTGCAGCAGCGAGTAGCCGTCGGGCGCCGAGCGCTTGAAGGAATCGATGGCGATGAAGCCCGCGCCGCCCGGCCGGTTCTCGACCACGACGCGCTGGCCCCAGGCCTTGCCCAGGCGGTCGGCCACCAGGCGCAGCACGGTGTCGGGGCCGCTGCCTACCGAGAAGGAGGTGACCAGGGTGACCGGTTTGGAGGGGTAGGCGTCGGCGGCGTGGGCCATGGGCTGGAGCGCGACGCCGGCGAGCGTTGCGGCGGCCGCACATTGTGCGAGGAAGGCGCGGCGCGCGCAGGGGGCGCGGAGGCGGTGGGGCATGGTGGGTCTCCTCATGGGTTTCTTGTTGCCCGCTAAGAATAGTGCCCGTCCCGCAGCGCGTCAAAACAGCGTGGGCACGGCACTTGCCGCGCGCCATCCTGGCTTGATAGGAGGTGCATCATGACGGTGAAGCTCGAAGCGGGGCAGGTGCTGCCCGACTATGTCCTGCCCGACCATACGAAGACGGCCCGCGCGCTGTCGGCGCTGCAGGGGGACGACCCCATGCTGCTGGTGCTGATCCGCGGGTTCTTCTGCCCCAAGGACCGCGAGCAGTTGAAGGCCTTGACCCGGTTCCATCCGCAACTGGTGGTGGGCAACTGCCGGTTGGTGGTGGTGACCACGGACGACTGGCACACGACCAACAATCTGCGCCAGCAACTGGGGGCGCACTATCCCTTTCTGTACGACGAGCAGAAGCGGGTGCGGGATGAGCTGGACATCCTGGAGTACACGGACACGCAGCATGAACCGATGATTCCGCACACCTTGCTGCTGGCGCCCGGACTGGAGATACGCAAGGTCTGGAACGGCTATTACTACTGGGGCCGCCCGTCGGTGGCCGAGCTGCATGGCGAGTTGCGGGCGCTGACGCGGGAGATACGGCCGGATTGGGACTTGCGGGACCCGCAGGTGCGGGAGCGGTGGAAGCGGGGCGAGAAGAAGGCTTTCTATCCCTACGGGGTGAAGTCCATGGAGCAGGTGCTTAGGGAGATGGCGGGGGCCGTGGACCAGTATGCGGGAGATGCCTCCAGGAAGGGGGCTTGAGGCGGGCGCATCCGGCTCCGGGCGGCTGCCCCCGCGCGGGCCGGACATGAGCCGCGCGGGGTGGGCATGATGAGCGGCTAGCGGGCCTGCGCCTTCTTCTTCGCGCGGTAGGCGTGCAGCAGCGGTTCGGTGTAGCCGTTGGGCTGGCTGCGGCCTTCGAAGACCAGGGCGGAGGCGGCCTGGAAGGCCAGGGAGGTTTCTTCGTTGCCGGACATGGGTTCGTACAGCGGATCGCCGGCGTTCTGCTGGTCGACCACCTTGGCCATGCGCTTGAGCACATCGCGGACCTGGGCTTCGTTGGTGATGCCGTGGCGCAGCCAGTTGGCGATGTGCTGGCTGGAGATGCGCAGGGTGGCGCGGTCTTCCATCAGGCCGACGTTGTGGATGTCGGGCACCTTGGAGCAGCCCACGCCCTGGTCGATCCAGCGGACCACGTAGCCCAGGATGCCTTGCGCGTTGTTCTCGAGTTCCTGCTGGATGTCGGCGGGCGACCAGGCGGCGGGGTCGCCGACGGGGACGGTCAGGAGGCCTTGCAGGAGTTCCTGGCTGACCGTTCCGAGCCGGGTCTTTTCCAGTTCCTGCTGGACGGCCTGCACGTCCACCTGGTGGTAGTGCATGGCGTGCAGGGTGGCGGCGGTGGGCGAAGGGACCCAGGCGGTGTTGGCGCCCGCCTTGGGATGGGCGATCTTCTGTTCCAGCATGGCGGCCATCAGGTCCGGCATGGCCCACATGCCCTTGCCGATCTGGGCGCGGCCGCGCAGGCCGGCGTCCAGGCCGATCAGCACATTGCTGCGCTCGTAGGCGGCGATCCAGGCCGAGGCCTTCATGTCGCCCTTGCGCAGCATGGGACCGGCTTCCATGGCGGTGTGGATTTCGTCGCCGGTGCGGTCCAGGAAGCCGGTGTTGATGAAGGCCACGCGGGGGCTGGCGGCCGCGATGCAGGCCTTGAGGTTGACGCTGGTGCGGCGTTCCTCGTCCATGATGCCCATCTTCATCGCGTGGCGCGGCAGGCCCAGCAGGTCCTCGACGCGGTCGAACAGTTCGCTGGCGAAGGCGACTTCGGCGGGGCCGTGCATCTTGGGCTTGACCACGTAGAACGAGCCCTTGCGCGAGTTGCGGCGGATCTTCAGGTCGGGCAGCGAGGCCAGCGTGGCCACGACGGCGTCCAGGATGCCTTCCGGGATCTCGTTGCCGTCCTTGTCGAGCACGGCGGGGTTGGTCATCAGGTGGCCGACGTGGCGCACGAACATCAGCGAGCGCCCGTGCAGGGTCAGCGTCGAGCCGTCGGCGGCGGTGTATTGGCGGTCGGGGTTCAGGCGGCGGGTGAAGGTCTTGCCGTTCTTGGTGACTTCCTCGGTCAGGTCGCCCCTGTTCAGGCCCAGCCAGTTGCGGTAGATCTTGACCTTGTCCTCGGTGTCGACCGCGGCGACGGAGTCTTCGCAGTCCATGATGGTGGTGATGGCCGCTTCCAGCACGACGTCCTTGACGCCGGCGGCGTCGGTGGCGCCGATCTGGCTGGTGCGGTCGACCTGGATCTCGAAGTGCAGGCCGTTGTTCTTGAGCAGGACGGCCGAGGGGGCCTGGGCCTGGCCCTGGTGGCCGATGAATTGTTCCGGCCGGCGCAGGCCGGTCTCGCCCTGCTTGAGCGCGACCACGAGCCTGCCGTCGCGCACCGAGTAGTCGGTGGCGTCTGCATGTGAGCCCTGGGCCAGCGGCGCGGCCTGGTCGAGGAAGGCACGGGCGCGGGCGATGACGGCCTGGCCGCGCGCCGGGTTGTAGCCGGAGCCGCGTTCGGCGCCGCCGGTCTCGGGCAGGGCGTCGGTGCCGTAGAGGGCATCGTACAGGCTGCCCCAGCGCGCGTTGGCCGCGTTCAGGGCATAGCGCTGGTTGGAGACCGGCACCACGAGTTGCGGGCCGGCCTGTTCGGCGATCTCGGTATCGACGTTGTCGGTGGTGACGCGTACCTGCTCGGGCTGGGGCTGCAGGTAGCCGATGCGTTCCAGGAAGGCGCGATAGGCAGCCTGGTCGGTGACGGGGCCGGGGTGGGCGCGGTGCCAGTTGTCGATCTCGGCCTGCAGGCGGTCGCGCTCGGCCAGCAGCGCGCGGTTCCGGGGCGCGAGATCGTGCACGATCTGCGAGAAGCCTTGCCAGAAGCGATCGCCGTCGAGGCCCGTGCCGGGCAGGGCTTCCTGTTCGATGAAGCGATCGAGTTCGTTCGCCACTTGCAGGCCGTGGCGATGGGTGCGTTCCGTCATGGAGATTCTCCTGGCTATGCCTGATGGTGCTGGCGGCCCCGCGGGCCGCGCCAATGGATGTATCGATGATAAACGTAGGAGCCGGGCGCAGGGCCCCGAATACCGTGTGCCGGAGTCACAATTGCTTTGCGTGGGAAGAGGGAATGCGGGGGAAGGGGACGCGCGGGACGAGACAGACGCCGGCCGAGCAGGCATAATTCGATGTAATTGAGATCGATTCTCCTTTGCATTTCCGTCCGAGGTATCCATCCATGTCGCTCCAAAGCGCCTCTCCGTCGTCGCTGGCCCTTCGCCTGAAAACCGAAACCGCTCCCTTGCACGAGAAACTCGACAAGCTCGTGATGTCGCTCAAGCCATTCGACAACCGGGAGAACTACGGCCGCTTCGTCGCCGCCCAGTATCTTTTCCAGCGCGACATCGAGCCGCTGTACGACGACAGCGCCTACGCGGCGCTGATCCCGGACCTGGCGACGCGGCCGCGGCTCGCGGCGGCCCAGGCCGATCTGCGGGACCTGGGCCAGGCCGTGCCCGAGGCCGCCGAGGCGCCGCAAGGCCAGGGCATGGCATTGCCCGAGGGCCTGGGCTGGCTGTACGTGTCCGAGGGCTCCAAGCTGGGCGCGGCCTTCCTGCTCAAGGAGGCGGGCCAGCGGCTGGGGCTGGACGAGAACTTCGGCGCCCGCAACCTCGCGGCGCCGTCCGACGGACGCGGGGCGGCGTGGAAGCGCTTCGTCCAGGCGCTGGACGGCAGCGGCCTGTCCGCGGGCGAGCAGGACCGGGTGGTGGCCGGGGCCGGCGCGGCCTTCGAGCGCTTCGCGGTGCTGCTGGCGCGCAGCTATGATCTGAAGGGCGAGCCGTCGCTCGCGTGAGGGAATGATGTCGATGTCCACAATGACGCAGCGCCGCCGGTCTTTGCTGGCGGCGCTGCCGGCCGGTCTCCTGCTGGGAGCCCTGGCTCCGGCGCGCGCCGCCCAGCCGCGGGCCCAGGGGCCGCGCGTGGTGTCGGTGGGAGCCGGCGTGACCGAGATCGTCTACGCGCTGGGTGGCCAACCCCAATTGTTGGCGGTCGATACCAGCAGCCTCTATCCGCCCCAGGCCCTGGCGCTGCCCAAGGTCGGCTACCAGCGCACGCTGTCGGCCGAGGGCGTGCTGTCACTGGGGCCGCAGGTGCTGCTGGCAGGGCAGGAAGCGGGGCCGCCTGCCGTGCTCAGGCAGATCGAGTCGGCGGGGGTCAGGGTGGTGCACGTCGACGGCGACTACACCTTCGAAGGCGTGCTGGGACGCATCGGTACCGTGGCGGCCGCGCTGGGCCGGCAGGCCGAGGGCAAGGCGCTGGCCGACAGGCTGGCGCTGCGCTGGCAGGCATTGCAGGCGCGCATCGCGGCCGCCCCGCTGCGCGGGCCGGGCGGCCGGCCGCTGCGCGTGGCGTGCCTGATGCGGCATGGCGCCAATACCATGGCGGCCGGCCGGGACACGGGCGCCGACGCGATGCTCAGGCTGGTGGGCGCGGTCAACGTGTTCGGCGGCGACTTCGCCAACTACAAGCCGCTGTCGGCCGAGTCGCTGGCCGGCGCGGCGCCCGATGCCATCGTCGGCACCTTCGACGGCACCCAGGAGCCGGATGCCCGGGCGCGGCTGCTGGCCACGCCGGGCCTGGCGATGACGCCCGCCGGCAGGAACCAGCGCGCGGTCCTGATCGATATCGTGCTGCTGCTGGGATTCGGTCCGCGCCTGCCGCAGGCGGTCGAGGACCTGTATGGCGCGCTGCGCGCATGAGGGCGGTGCGGCAATGACTGTTTCCCGCGTGGAGACCGCCGCGCCGCCGTCGGGCTGGGCCCGCGCGCGTGCGGGCCGCATGCCGGCCGCCTGGCTGTTCCCGGTCCTGGCCGCGCTGCTGGTGGCGCTGGTGGTGGTGGCCGCCGGCCGTGGCGCCTATCCCATCTCGGCGTCCAACGTGCTGGCCATCCTGCTGCACAAGGCGGGCCTGGCCCAGGGCGGGTTCGAGCCCCAGCAGATGGGCGTGCTGTGGACCATACGCCTGCCGCGCGTGATGCTGGGCGTGGCGGTGGGCGCGCTGTTGGGCATGGCGGGGGCGACGCTGCAAGGCCTGTTCCGCAATCCGCTGGCCGACCCGGGCCTGATCGGGGTATCCAGCGGCGCGGCGCTGGCGGTCGCGCTGGCCATCGTGTTCGGCAACCTGTGGTGGCCCGCGCTGGCCCAGGCGATGGGACTGGCGCTGTTGCCGGTCGCCGCCTTCGCCGGGGGCGTGCTGACCACCTTGCTGGTCTACCGGATCGGCCGCACGTCGCTGGGCGTATCCGTGGCCGCCATGCTGCTGGCGGGGATCGCCATGAACGCCATTGCCATGGCGCTCATTGGGCTGGCCAGCTACATGGCGACCGACGAGCAACTGCGCAACCTGACCTTCTGGAACCTGGGCAGCCTGGCGCCCGCCACCTGGCCCATCGTGGGCGTGGTGTCGCTGGTCGGCGCCGTGGCGCTGGCGGGCATGTGGCGGCTGCGCCTCGGACTCAACGCGATGGCGCTGGGCGAGGCCGAGGCCCGCCACCTGGGCGTGGCCGTGGAAAGCCTGAAGGCGCTGGCGGTGGTGTTCAGCGCGCTGGCGGTGGGCATGGCGGTGGCCTTCTGCGGCATCATCGGCTTCCTGGGCCTGGTCGCGCCCCACTGCATACGCCTGATGGCGGGCCCGGACGCGCGCGTCGTGCTGCCCGGCGCCGCGCTGCTGGGCGCCGCGTTGACGGTGGCCGCCGACCTGGTCGCCCGCCTGATCATCGCGCCGGCCGAACTGCCCATAGGCGTGCTGACCGCGCTGATCGGGGCGCCGTTCTTCCTGTTCCTGCTGCTGCGGGCCAAGGGCAGGATGTTCGAAGGATGACGAACATGCTGGAAGTGCGTTCATTGACGGTCGCGCGTCGCCAGGCCGGCCAGCCGCATCCGCGCGTGGTGCTCGACGGCATCGATTGCGCCGTGGGCGAAGGCGAGATCGTGATGCTGATCGGCCCGAACGGGGCAGGGAAGTCCACGCTGCTGTCGACCATGGCGGGCGACCTGGGGCCGGCAGCGGGCGAGGTGTTGTTCAAGGGACGGCCGCTGCGGCAGTGGGCGGCCGGCGAGCTGGCCCGGCAGCGGGCGGTGCTGCCCCAGCGGGCCGGGCTGAGCCTGCCGTTTACGGTCGACGAGGTCGTGCACCTGGGATGCCTGGCGCGCACCGAGCCGCGCAGGCGGCTCGAAGGCATCGTCCGCGCGGCGCTGGAGGCGGCCGGGGTGACGCACCTGGCCCAGCGGCCCATGCCGGCGCTGTCGGGCGGAGAGCAGGCGCGCGTGCACCTGGCCCGGGTCCTGGCGCAGATCTGGCCCGGCGAAACCGGCTCGGGCACCGGAAGGCTATTGCTGCTGGACGAGCCGTGCGCCAGCCTGGATCCGCATCACCAGCACTCGGTGTGCACGGCGATCCGCGATTTCGCGCATCGCACCGGCGCGGCGGTGATCGTGACCATGCACGACATGAACCTGGCGGCGCAGTATGCCGACCGCATCGTGGCGCTGTGGGAAGGGCGGGTGCTGGCCGACGGCGAGCCGCGCGCGGTGCTGACGCGCGACTTCGTGCGCCGGTGCTTCGCCGTCGACGCGGCGCACTGGCTGGCGGACGAGGACTTCCTGGTGGCGACCCGGCCGCTGCACGGCCCGGCCTGAGGCCGCCGCCATCACATCTCGTTGTAGACCGGCCCTTCGCCCCCCTGCGGCGTCACCCACACGATGTTCTGCGTGGGGTCCTTGATGTCGCAGGTCTTGCAGTGGACGCAGTTCTGGGCGTTGATCTGCAGGCGTTCGATGCCGGCGTCGTCCTTCACGAATTCGTAGACGCCGGCCGGGCAGTAGCGGCTTTCCGGGCCGGCATAGCGCGCGAGGTTGACGTCGACCGGAACCGAGGGGTCCTTGAGCGTCAGGTGGATGGGCTCGTTTTCCTCATGGTTGGTGTTCGAGATGAACACCGAACCCAGCCGGTCGAAGGTCAGCTTGCCATCGGGCTTGGGATATTCGATGCGCGGGCATTCCGCGGCGGGCTTCAGGTAGACGTGGTCGGGCTTGTCGCGATGCAGCGTCCAGGGAAAGTTGCCGCGCAGCAGCCACTGTTCGATGCCGGTCATCAGCGTGCCGACCGTGCGGCCCTTCTTGAACCACTGCTTGAAGTTGCGCGACTTGTTCAGTTCCTCGTGCAGCCAGGAGGCCTCGAAGGCGGCCGGATAGCTGGCCAGCTCGTCGTGGCTGCGGCCCGCCTCGATGGCCTCGAACGCGGCCTCGGCCGCCAGCATGCCGCTCTTGATGGCCGCGTGGCTGCCCTTGATGCGCGAGGCGTTCAGGAAACCGGCCTCGCAGCCGACCAGCGCGCCGCCCGGGAAGGCCAGGCGGGGCAGGGACAGCAGGCCGCCGGCGGTGATGGAGCGCGCGCCGTAGGCGATGCGCTTGCCGCCTTCCAGGAAGCCGCGGATGGCGGGATGGGTCTTGAAGCGCTGGAACTCCTCGAAGGGCGACAGCCACGGGTTGCTGTAGTCCAGGCCCACGATCAGGCCGATGGCGACCTTGTTGTCCTCGAGGTGGTACAGGAACGAGCCGCCGTAGGTATCGGCGTCCAGCGGCCAGCCGGCGGTATGGATGACCAGCCCGGGCTGGTGCCTGGCGGGGTCGATCTCCCAGAGTTCCTTGATGCCGATGCCGTAGCTTTGCGGGTCCTTGCCGGCATCGAGCTTGAGCTTCTCGTTCAGCTGGCGGCCCAGGTGGCCGCGCGAGCCTTCGGCGAAGACCGTGTAGCGGGCATGCAGCTCCATGCCCGGCTGGTACTGGTCGGTGGGCTGGCCGTCCCGACCCACGCCCATGTCGCCCGTGGCCACGCCCTTGACCGAGCCGTCCTCGTTGTAGAGGATCTCGGCGGCGGCAAAGCCGGGGAAGAGGTCCACGCCCAGGGCCTCGGCCTGCTCGCCCAGCCAGCGGGCCACCTTGCCCAGGCTGACCACGTAGTTGCCTTCGTTGTGGAAACAGGCAGGCAGCAGCCAGCCCGGCGTGGCGCGGGCGCCGGTCTCGGACAGGAACAGGAAGCGGTCTTCGCTGACCGGGGTGTTCAGCGGCGCGCCCTTGGCCTTCCAGTCGGGGATCAGCTCGGTCAGCGCGCGCGGGTCCATGACGGCCCCGGACAGGATGTGGGCGCCGATCTCGCTGCCTTTCTCCAGTATGCAGACTCCGATTTCGCGGCCTTTCTCGGCAGCAAGCTGCTTGAGGCGGATCGCGGTGGCCAGGCCGGCCGGCCCGCCCCCGACGATGACCACGTCGTATTCCATCGACTCGCGTTCGTTGCCTTGCATGTACAGGGTTCCTCCGGGTGGGGTGGGGGTGCGGAACCGGCGGTGTCGCCGCTAAGCTAAGATAGTTGGAAGTATCATCCCCGATTGTATTTCAAGCGATCACGGCCGTTGGCCACCACGTTAGCGAGGAAGACGATGAACAAGGTCTATGCCAGCGCCCGGGAGGCGCTAGCGGACATCGTGCGGGACGGGCAGACCCTGGCGGTCGGCGGTTTCGGCCTGTGCGGCATACCCGAAGCCCTGATCGCGGCGCTGCGCGACACCGGTGTCAAGAACCTGACCTGCATCAGCAACAACGCGGGCATCGATGGCGCCGGACTCGGCCTGCTGCTGGAAACGCGGCAGATCCGCAAGATGATTTCCTCGTACGTCGGCGAAAACAAGGAGTTCGAGCGCCAGTACCTGGCGGGCGAGCTGGAAGTGGAGTTCACGCCGCAGGGCACGCTGGCCGAGAAGCTGCGCGCCGGCGGCGCCGGCATCCCGGCCTTCTTCACCGCCACGGGCGTGGGCACCCAGGTGGCCGAAGGCAAGGAAATCCGCGAGTTCGACGGCAAGAAATACGTCATGGAACGCTCGCTGGTGCCCGACGTGGCGCTGGTCAAGGCCCTGGTGGCCGACAAGAGCGGCAACCTGATCTTCAACAAGACCGCCCGCAACTTCAACCCCAACGCCGCGATGGCCGGCAAGGTCACGGTGGCCGAGGTCGAGCGCATCGTCGAGAACGGCGAGCTGGATCCGGACCACATCCACCTGCCCGGTATCTATGTGCACCGCCTGGTCCTGAACGCGACCCCGGAAAAGCGCATAGAACAACGGACGGTAAGGTAGCCGGATCCACGGCGCTCTGGGTCGACGGATATCAAGGAGAGATGACATGGCATGGACTCGCGATGAGATGGCCGCGCGGGCGGCGCGTGAGTTGCAGGATGGTTTCTACGTGAACCTGGGCATCGGGCTGCCGACGCTGGTGGCCAATCACGTGCCCGAGGGGCTGGAGGTCTGGCTGCAGTCCGAGAACGGGCTGCTGGGCATCGGGCCGTTTCCCACCGAGGACGAGGTCGATCCCGACCTGATCAACGCCGGCAAGCAGACGGTGACCACATTGCCGGGTTCGTCCATCTTCTCGTCGTCGGACTCGTTCGGCATGATCCGCGGCGGCAAGATCAACCTGGCCATCCTGGGGGCGATGCAGGTGTCCGAGCAGGGCGACCTGGCCAACTGGATGATCCCGGGCAAGATGATCAAGGGCATGGGCGGCGCCATGGACCTCGTGGCCGGCGTCGGGCGGGTGGTGATCCTGATGGAGCACGTGGCCCGCAAGAAGGACGGCACGGTGGACCTGAAGATCCTGCCGGCGTGCACGCTGCCGCTGACCGGCGTGGGCGTGGTGGACCGCATCATCACCGACCTGGCGGTGCTGGACGTCACGCCGCAGGGGCTCAGGCTGGTCGAACTGGCGCCCGGCGTCACGGTGCAGGAAGTGGTCGAGAAGACCGCGGCCAAGCTGGATACCTCCGCCGTTGCCGCGTCGGTCTGAGTGGGGCGGGACGGCCCGGCGGGCCGTCCTGAGCGTGGTGTTGTCGGCCCTGGCCGCTTCCGCGCACGCCGAGGCTGGCGGGCCTTACATCCCGGCGGCGCTGGCCATTCCCGCCGTCGCCTCGCGGCCCGAGGCCTTCGTTCCGGACGGATTCACGCTCGAGCGCGAAGTGCAAGGGGACCTCGGCCTGGACGGGCAGGGCGTCGCGCAGGTCTACCGCAACGCCGAAGGGCGGCGGGCGCTGCTGATCGGGGCTAGAAGCCCCCAGGGTTTCCAGGCCACGGGCTGGGGCTTCGTCCTGCCGTGCGCCACCTGCGGCGTGGACCTGCCCGCCGACCGCAATCTGGAGCTGGCCATACGCCAGCAGCGCGTCGTCGTCACGGACCGCAGCGTCTCCAAGGCGGAAGAGATATCCACCTCGGCCGAACTGACCCTGTCCTACGACCGCGCCGCGCGCCGCTGGTGGCTGCAATCGCTGCGCCAACTGACCCTGTTCGCCCGCACCGGCCGCGCCGAAGAGTCGCGCGTGGACTACGAAACCGGCACCACCCGCGACGCCGTCGGCCGCTACGACGGCCAGGTCTTCTTCGCCGAAACCTCCCAGACCGGCACCCTCGAAGGCGACCGCCCCGCCCTGGATACGCTCGTGTTGTATTAGGGGTAGACCCAGGGCGCCGCGGATCCGGCTCCGCCGGTCCGCCAGCGCCGCCCCCTGGGGGGCGCGCGTAAGCGCGTAGGGGGGGCTCTATGTCTTTTTGTCGCCAAAGGTTACCCGTGTCCGGATCGCGGGCTTTCGCAACTCCCGCTATAATTCCAATTTCCCGCAAGCGCTCGGCAAAAACCGGGCGCCATTGGCAATGACCAAGTACGTATTCGTTACCGGTGGCGTGGTGTCTTCCCTGGGGAAAGGCATTGCCGCCGCGTCTCTGGCCGCTATCCTCGAATCGCGCGGCCTCAAAGTCACCCTCCTCAAGCTCGATCCCTACATCAACGTTGATCCCGGCACGATGAGCCCGTTCCAGCACGGCGAGGTCTTCGTCACGGAAGACGGCGCCGAGACCGACCTGGACCTGGGCCACTACGAGCGCTTCATCTCGGCGCGCATGCGCAAGGTGAACAACTTCACCACCGGCCAGATCTACGAATCGGTGCTGCGCAAGGAACGCCGGGGCGACTACCTGGGCAAGACCGTGCAGGTCATCCCCCACATCACCAACGAGATCCAGGATTTCATCGCGCGCGGCGCGTCGGCGGCCTGGGATGGCGAGACCGACGTCGCCATCGTCGAGATCGGCGGCACGGTGGGCGACATCGAGTCGCTGCCCTTCCTGGAAGCCGCCCGCCAGATGAGCCTGCGCCTGGGGCGCGGCGGCGCGGCCTTCGTGCACCTGACGCTGGTGCCCTTCATCGCCTCGGCCGGCGAACTCAAGACCAAGCCCACGCAGCATTCGGTGCAGAAGCTGCGCGAGATCGGCATCTACCCGCATGCGCTGCTGTGCCGTGCCGACCGCCCCATCCCGGACGACGAGCGCGCCAAGATCTCGATGTTCTCGAACGTGCCGCTGGACGCGGTCATCTCGGTCTGGGACGTCGACTCCATCTACAAGATCCCCGCCATGCTGCACAAGCAGGGGCTGGATGAGTTGGTCTGCGAAACGCTGGGGTTGCAGCCCGAGCCGGCCGACCTGTCCATGTGGGATCAACTGGTCCATGCCCGCGAGAACCCCGAGGGCGAGGTCCACATCGCGATGGTCGGCAAGTACGTCGACCTGACCGAGTCGTACAAGTCGTTGACCGAAGCGCTGGTGCACGCCGGCATCCATACCCGCTGCAAGGTGGTGGTCGACTACATCGACTCCGAGGAGATAGAGAGCGAAGGCGTGGGCAAGCTGAGCAAGTTCGATGCGATCCTGGTGCCCGGCGGCTTCGGCAAGCGCGGGACCGAGGGCAAGATCCAGGCGATCCGCTATGCCCGCGAGAACGGCGTGCCCTACCTGGGCATCTGCCTGGGCATGCAGCTTGCGGTCATCGAGTTCGCCCGCCACGTGGCCGGCCTGGTCGGCGCCAACAGCACGGAATTCGATCCGGACACCCTGCATCCCGTGGTCGCGCTGATCACCGAGTGGATGGACCGCGAGGGCCGCGTCGAGCGCCGTTCCAACACGTCCGACCTGGGCGGCACCATGCGCAAGGGTGCGCAGCGCTGCCCGGTCAAGGCCGGCACCATGGCGCACGACATCTACGGCGACGAGGTGAACGAGCGCCACCGCCACCGCTACGAGGTGAACAACGTGTACGTGCCCAAGCTGGAAGAGGCCGGCATGGTCATCAGCGCGCGCACGCCCACCGAGAGCCTGCCGGAAATGATGGAATTGCCCAATCATCCGTGGTTCATGGGCGTGCAGTTCCACCCCGAATTCACGTCCACGCCGCGCGACGGCCATCCGTTGTTCTCGGCCTACATCCGCGCGGCGCGCAAGCACAAGCTGCAGCGCGTGGCGGCGGAGCAGGGCTGAGCGCCTGGAGGTCACCATGAGCCAAGACCCGCACGCCTCGACCCGCAGCTACCCGATCTGCGGCTTCGAGATCGGCCTCGCCAGGCCGTTCTTCCTGATCGCCGGACCCTGCGTGATCGAATCGCAGCAAATGGCGATCGACACGGCCGGCGTCCTGAAGGAGCTGACCGGCAAGCTCGGCATCCCCTTCATCTACAAGAGTTCGTTCGACAAGGCCAACCGCAGCTCGAGCAAGTCGTTCCGCGGCATGGGCATGGATTTCGGGCTGAAGGTGCTGTCCGAGGTGAAGGCCCAGGTGGGCGTGCCGGTGCTGACCGACGTGCATGAAACCGAACAGGCCCGTCCCGTGGCCGACGTGGTGGACATGCTGCAGACGCCGGCTTTCCTGTGCCGGCAGACCGATTTCATCCGCGCCTGCGCCGCCACGCTCAAGCCCGTCAACATCAAGAAGGGCCAGTTCCTGGCGCCGCACGACATGGTCAATGTCGTGGCCAAGGCCCGCGAAGCCGCCATCGAGGCCGGCGGCGACGGCGGCAACATCCTGGTCTGCGAACGCGGTGCATCGTTTGGCTACAACAATCTCGTGTCGGACATGCGCTCGCTCGCTATCATGCGCGAGACGGATTGCCCCGTCGTGTTCGACGCCACGCATTCGGTGCAACTGCCCGGCGGGCAGGGCACGACGTCCGGCGGGCAGCGCGAATTCGTGCCGGTGCTGGCGCGGGCGGCGGTGGCCGTGGGCGTGTCGGGCCTGTTCATGGAAACGCACCCGGATCCGGCGCATGCCAAGTCCGACGGGCCCAACGCCGTGCCGCTGGCGCGCATGGGCGACCTGCTGGCATCGCTGATAGAACTCGACCGCGTGACCAAGCGTCACGGGTTCCTCGAAAACGATTTCCAATAACTTTTCTAGAGACTGGACTCCTATGAGCGCAATCGTAGACATCATCGGGCGCGAGATCATCGACTCCCGCGGCAATCCCACCGTGGAGTGCGACGTGCTGCTGGAATCGGGCGCGATGGGCCGCGCCGCCGTGCCGTCGGGCGCGTCCACCGGCGCGCGCGAAGCCATCGAGCTGCGCGACGGCGACAAGTCGCGCTACCTGGGCAAGGGCGTGCTCAAGGCCGTCGAGAACGTCAACACCGAGATCGCCGAAGCGCTGATGGGCCTGGATGCGCAGGAGCAGGCGTTCCTGGACCGCACGCTGATCGAACTGGACGGCACCGAGAACAAGGAGCGCCTGGGCGCCAACGCCATGCTGGCCGTCAGCATGGCCGTGGCCAAGGCCGCCGCCGAGGAATGCAGCCTGCCCCTGTACCGCTACTTCGGCGGCAGCGGCGCGATGAGCATGCCCGTCCCGATGATGAACGTCATCAACGGGGGCGCGCACGCCAACAACAACCTCGACATGCAGGAATTCATGATCCTGCCGGTGGGCGCCAGCAGCTTCCGCGAATCGCTGCGCATGGGCGCCGAGGTGTTCCACGCGCTGAAGAAACTCATCCATGACAAGGGCATGTCCACCGCGGTGGGCGACGAGGGCGGCTTCGCTCCCAACGTCGAGAACCACGAGGCGGCCATCCAGCTCGTGCTGCAGGCCATCGAGAAGGCCGGCTACGAGCCCGGCAGCCAGATCGCCCTGGGCCTGGACTGCGCCAGCTCGGAATTCTTCCGCGACGGCAAGTACCACCTGGAAGGCGAGGGCGTGACCCTGAGCGCCCAGGAACTGACCCACATGCTGGCCACCTGGTGCGACAAGTACCCCATCGTCTCGATCGAGGACGGCATGGCCGAGAACGACTGGGACGGCTGGAAGTACCTGACCGAGCAACTGGGCAAGAAGGTGCAACTGGTGGGCGACGACCTGTTCGTCACCAACACCAGCATCCTCAAGCGCGGCATCGAGCAGCGCATCGCCAACTCGATCCTGATCAAGATCAACCAGATCGGCACGTTGACGGAGACTTTCGCGGCGATCGAGATGGCCAAGCGTGCCGGCTACACGGCCGTGGTGTCGCATCGCTCGGGCGAGACCGAGGATACGACCATCGCCGACATCGCCGTCGCCACCAACGCGCTGCAGATCAAGACCGGCTCGATGTCGCGCTCGGACCGCATGGCCAAGTACAACCAGCTGCTGCGGATCGAGGAAGACCTGGGCGACGTCGCCCACTACCCCGGCCGCGAGGCTTTCTACAACCTGCGCTGATGCGCGCGGCCGCGCCGCCTTGTGCGGCGCGGTCCACGGAAGAGCCTCCATGCGCCTGCTCACGCTGATAATCGCCCTGTTGCTGGTGCTGATCCAGTATCCGCTCTGGCTGGGCAAGGGCGGTTGGTTGCGCACCTGGGAACTCGAGCGCCAGCTCGACGCCCAGCGCCATACCAATGACGAGCTGCGCACGCGCAACGTCGCGCTCGACGCCGAAGTGCGCGACCTGAAGAGCGGGACCGACGCCATCGAGGAGCGGGCCCGCTACGAGCTCGGCATGCTGCGCCAGAACGAGGCCTTCGTGCAGATCGTCGACACCCCGCCGGCCGGCACCGTGCCGGCCAGCGCCGCCCAGCCGGCCGCCCGGCCGGCGGCTTCCACACCCGACCGGCGCTGACGCCAGGGACCATTCACAGGGCCCATTCCCGGCCTGTGCGAGCGGCCTTTAGCGGGAACAGACCCTACGGCGCCAGGATGTCCCGGTTCCTGCCGTGCTCGCGTGCCGCCGACTGCATGGGCATGGCGATCTCGCGGCGTATCACCAGCAGCCCCGCGGCGCGGGCCCGCCTGACGTAATCATCGGTTTCCGAAGCGTTCGCCAGCGACCGCAGCAGCGCGCGCATGCCCGGCAGGTAGGGGGCGTGCAGGTAGGTCAGCCGGAGCACGAGCGTATTCGCGTCGAACAGCGTCTGGCCCGAGCGTGGGCCGATGCCGCCGCGGTAGCGCGAAAAGTAGACGGTGTCGTGGTGCAGGCGCTGATAGTCGTAGTCGAGTTCGCGCGGTCCCGCCGCGCGTCCGGCCGGGAAGTCCTGGAAGCTGGCGGCAGTCGGGCTGAGTTGTTCGATCCGCGCCATCGGCAGGCCATGATGGCGGGCCCAGCCCGCCATGCGTGCCCTTGCCGCGGCCGACTGGTCGCCCGGACTGGCCAGGGCGGGGGTGCCCAAGGCGGGGGACAGGGCGCGTTCGAAAGCCTGGGCCATGGCGGCCGGATCGGCATGCGCCGCCGTTCCGGCCCGGGCGGCCTCGAACAGGGCATAGCCGACGGCCTGGCGTGTCAGCAGCCAGCGGCCCGTTTCGAAGGCCCCCAGGCCCGTCAATAGCAGGGGGATGGCGACGACCGTGAATTCGGCCATGGCGGCGCCGCGCTGGGAAAGCAGGGAAGGCATGGGCGGAGGGTCATTGCGGGCCCTCCAGCGTGCCTGCGCGCGGCCGGCACGTCGATTGTGGGAACCACGGCGGACCGCCGCCGCCTGGTTCCGGCTCTAGTGCCGGGCCTCGCTCTGGTGCCGCACCTTGGCCGACGCGTTGGCGAACAGTTCCGCGCAGTCGACCGGATCGAACTCGAAGCTCTTCACGCAGTAGTCGCAGTTGATCTGGACGCGGCCCTGCTCGGCCAGGATGTCGTCGATTTCCTCCTTGCCCAGGCGCAGCAGCACGTCGGCCACTTTTTCGCGCGAGCAGGTGCAGCGGTACGACACGCCCGCCGGCTCGAAGGTGCGCAGGGTCTCCTGCCAGTACAGGCGCCGGATCAGCGCGTCGGGCGTCAGCGTCAGCAATTCCTCGGACTTGATCGTCTCGGCCAGGATCTGCGCGCGTTCCCAGGTGTCTTCCGCGACCGAGGCCGGCGCGGGGTCGGTCGTCGTCTTGCCGCCCTGGCGGGGCAACTGTTGCAGCAGCACGCCGGCGGCGCAGCCGGTGTCGGCGGCGAGCCAGATGCGCGTCTGCAACTGCTCGGAGGCCAGCATGTAGTGTTCCAGCGCCTGGGCCACCGATTCGCCCTGCAGGGCGACGATGCCCTGGTAGGGTTGTTGGCCGGGCAGGCGGTCCTGCGGATCCAGCACCACCGAGAAGCGGCCGCCGCCGTGGGGGTTCAGCAGGCTCTGGAACGTGCCGTCGTCAGGTACCGCGTGGCCTTCGCGCAGCTTGACGGTCGCCCGCATGCCCAGGTCGGCGTGGCATTCCACGACGACCAGGCCGATGGGGCCGTCGCCCTGCAATTGCAGCACCACGGTGCCGTTGAACTTGATGTTGGCGGCCAGCAGCGCGCTGGCCGCGACGAGTTCGCCGAGCAGCTTCTGGATGGCGGGCGGATAGTCGTGCCGTGCCTGGATTTCCCTCCAGGTATCGCGTATGGACACGACTTCGGCCCGGACCGTCTGGTCCTCGAACAGGTATTTCTTGAGTTGGTCGGACAAGACGGCTTCCTCGGAAAAAAATGGGGCAGCAGCGGGCGCCTGGACCGGCCATTCTACAATGCACCCCATGACTGCTGAATTGGAACTGCGGCAGGCCGCCTGCGCGCTGCTGGTCCTGGATGATCCCGCCGGGAAGGCCGCCGGCACCCGCGAATTGGCAGCCACGCCTGTATATGTGGACGCCGGCCGCGTCTTGCAAGAGCCCGTGGGAGTGCCCGGCCGGCCGGCGCGGCCGCCGCTGGTGTCGCCGCGCGACGTGCCGGGACGGGGAGTGGCCTCGGTCGAGGCGCGGGCGGCGCTGCTGCACGCACTGGCCCACATCGAGTTCAACGCGATCAACCTCGCGCTGGATGCGGTCTGGCGTTTCGCCGGCATGCCGGACGAGTACTACCTGGACTGGCTCAAGGTCGCCGGCGAGGAAGCCCTGCATTTCTCGCTGCTGGCCGACCACCTGCGCATCCTGGGCCACGCCTACGGCGATTTTCCGGCCCACGACGGGCTATGGCAGATGGCCGAGCGGACCCGGCTCGATCCGCTGGCCCGGATGGCGCTGGTGCCGCGCACGCTGGAAGCCCGGGGCCTGGACGTGAGCCCGGCGATACGGGCCAAGCTGGCGGGGGCCGGGGACGAGGCGGCGGCCGGCATCCTGGACATCATCCTGCGCGACGAGATCGGCCACGTGGCCATCGGCAATCGCTGGTACCGGTATCTGTGCGAGCGCGAGGGCGTCGATCCCGTGGACCATTACGCGGTGCTGGCCCGGCGCCATGACGCGCCGGGGCAGTTCGGGCCGTTCAATCTTCCCGCCCGCCGGGCGGCCGGCTTCACGGAAGCGGAGCTGCGCTCGCTGGAGCAGTCGGCCATTTCCGGCCGCGATCGTCCTCGATCTGCCTGAGCGCCTGGCGCCGGATCTTGCCGGACGGCGTCAGCGGCAGGGCTTCGACGAATTCGATGTCCTTGGGCGCGCCGTCCGTGCCCAACTGGCCGCAGGCATGCGCCAGCAGGGCCTCCCGCAGGGCTGCCTCGCGGGCGGCCTTGTCCTGTTCCGGCACAGCCTGGGCGACGACATAGGCCTTGATGCCGCTGCCATCCGGCGTCGGCACGACCACCGCCTCGGCCACGTCGGGGTGCCGGGTCAGACAGTCCTCGATCGGTCCCGGCGCGACCAGGCGGTTGCCCAGCTGGAACATCTCGTCCAGGCGTCCCACGTACCACAGGTAGCCGTCGGCATCCTGCCGGGCAAGGTCGCCCGTGCGGTGCCAGGTGCCGCTGACCGGGCGCCCGGTTTCCTCGCCCCGCCAGTAGCCGGCGAAGAAGGAAGGATCGGGATGGCCGTGGATGTCGTAGCGATTGACGGCGATCTCGCCGTGTTCTCCGGTGGCGACCGGCCGGCCCAGCGCGTCGACGATGGCGATCTGGTGGCCGGGGTAGGGCTTGCCCAGGCTGCCCGCCCGGGCGGGCCATTTCTGGCTGCTTTGGCCGATGATCGTGCCGATCTCGACCTGGCTGAAGGTTTCGTTGGGTTCGATCCCCAGCGCGGCCCTGCATTGTTCGAACAGCGCCGCGCCGAGCGAGGTATCGGTGGCCGTGATGGCGCGCAGGGCCAGCCGATGGCGTTCCGCGGGGCGCGGCACGGCCTTGAGCAGCCGCCGCAGGTCGCGGGTGGTAAGGGCGACGTTGGTGACGCGGTAGCGTTCCAGCAGGGCGAACGTGGCTTCGGGATCCGGCGGCCGGCGCATACCCACCATCGGCTGGCCGAAATACAGGCCCGGCAGGACCGCGCCGAACAGGCCGTGGGGGCTGCCCCATTCGGATGCCGTCCACAGGACGTCGGCAGGCTGGGGAAACCAGTTCTGGGCGGCCACGAAGCCGGGCAGGTTGCCTATCAGGGTGGCATGGGGCAGGACCACGCCCTTGGGCACGCTGCCCGCGCCCGCCGTATAAAGCAGCAGCGCGGGGTCCGAGGCCGAGGTGGGATGCATGTCGAAGGCGCTTTCCTGGCGAGCGAGCAGCGTGCGCCAGGAAAGGACCCGCTCGTCGTCCAGGTCGATGCCGACCGTCTGGCGCAGCAGGGGGCAATGCTCGGTGGCCGGCAGCAGTGCCGCGGCCGCGGCGCCGTCGACGATGGCGATCCGGGCTTCGCTGTCGCGCAGCCGCTGTTCGTAGGTCTGGGCGTTCAGCGCGACCGACAGCGGAACGGTGATGGCGCCCATCTGGTAGACGGCGATATGGGCGACGATGGCTTCGGGGCGCTGGGGCAGGGCGATGGCCACGCGGTCGCCGCGTTGCACGCCCATGCGGCGCAGGCCATTGGAGAAACGGTTGGCGTATTCGTGCAGGCGGCCGTAGGTCCAGACTTCGCGCCGTCCTTCGGCATCTTCCGCGTAGATCGCGATGCGGCGGGCATCGGCGCTGGTGACGGTCCAGCGGCGGCAGCAGACATCGGCGATGTTCAGGCGTTGCGGGACCCACCAACGGAACGTGGTGTAGAGTGCCTGGTACTGGTCTTCCATAACCCTCCGCTGGATTCAGGATCTGGTCCGGCCAGGTCGGCGGACGGGGTTTGCTGCGTTATATGGCAATCATTACTGACCTGACCGATAACCGCAATGGCTTTGGTGCTGCCGGCGCAGGAGCAGGGCACCACTCCGGCCCGCGTTTTTCGCGGGTTTTCCCTCAATTTCCCCTAATTGTCGATAAATGATCATGTACGAGCCGCTAGTCGCCCCGCGATCGGAGTATCTGGAAGTTCGGGGTTTGCGTCACCATTTTCGTCATTGGGGCGACAATGGCGCCCCGTTGCTGCTGGCCCTTCACGGCTGGATGGACTCGTCGGCTTCGTTCCAGTTCGTGGCCGACCGGCTGGCTCGCAGGTTCCATATCGTGGCGCCAGACTGGCGCGGCTTCGGCAGGACGCAATGGGGTGGGGGAGATTCCTACGAGGTGGGCGAATACCTGGGCGATCTCGACGCTTTTTGCCGTCATCTTTCGCCTTCCGGCCCGCTTTTGCTGCTGGGACACAGCATGGGCGGCAACATGGCGATGCTGTATGCCGGCGTGCGCCCCGACCGGGTGGCGGCAGTGGTCAACCTGGAAGGGCTGGGCCTGGCGGCGCAGCCGGCCGAGGCGGCGCCGGGCAGGCTGCGCCAGTGGTTGGACCAGATCGCGGCCGGCGCGCGGCTGGCGGACTACGACAGTCCGCAAACCTACGCCCAGCGCCTGATGCGGGACAATCCCGGGCTGGACGCCGGTAAAGCGCTTTTCCTGGCCCGCGAGAACGGCTGCCCCGACGGGGAACGGTGGCGGCTGCGCGCCGATCCCGCCCACAAGATCGTCAATCGCGTTCTTTATCGGCTGGAGGAGGTGCTGGCCTGCTGGCGCGGGATCGCGGCGCCGGTGCTGTGGGTCGAGGCGGCAGACAGCGCCGTCCGCGCCAGGGCTTGGGCCGAACCGGGCTACGAGGACAGGCTGGCCTGCGTTGCTTCGCTGCAACGGGCGCTGGTGGAGGATGCCGGCCACATGCTGCATCAGGAGCGTCCGGACGAGGTGGCGCAACTCGTAGCAGATTTCCTGGCGCGGGCGGCGACGGTGCCGGACGGCCGTCCTACAATGTGAACATGGAACCCGCCCTGAACGTCGATCTGCACTGCCACTCCCAGGTGTCGGACGGCATGCTGCCGCCGGCCGGCCTGGCGGCGCGTGCACGCCGCAACGGCGTCGACGTGCTGGCGCTGACAGACCACGACGAGGTCGGCGGACTGCACGAGGCCGCGGCGGCCTCGCGGGAACTGGGGATGCGCTTCGTCCCGGGGGTGGAAATCTCGGTCACCTGGGCCGGCGAAACGGTCCACATCGTGGGCCTGGGCGTCGATCCCGATGACGCGGTCCTGGTCGAGGGGCTGCGCGACACCCGTTCCGGCCGCGAGCGCCGCGCCCGCGAAATGGCGGCGCAACTGGCAGCGGTCGGCATCCCGGGCGCCTTCGAGGGGGCGCTGGTCCATGTCGGCAACCCGCAACTCATCAGCCGCACCCATTTCGCGCGTTTCCTGGTCGAGCGCGGCGTGTGCAAGGACGTGGGCGAGGTCTTCCAGAACTACCTGGTGGAAGGCAAGCCCGGCTACGTGCCCATGCGCTGGGCCACGCTGCCCGATGCCGTGGGGTGGATACGAGGCGCCGGCGGCGTGGCTGCCATCGCCCACCCGGGCCGCTATCCCTACACGCCGCTGCAGTTCCATGCGCTGTACGACGAATTCCTGCAACTGGGCGGAGTCGGCATCGAGGTCGTCACCGGCAGCCATACGCCCGACCAATACCGCGAGTACGCCGAGGTCGCCGTGCGCTACGGCTTCCTGGCTTCGCGCGGCTCGGATTTCCACGGTCCCGAGGAAAGCCGGGTAGACCTGGGCTGCCTGCCGCCCCTGCCCGCGCACCTGACGCCCATCTGGCACGACTGGTTTTGAGCTCCATGAACAAGGCTTTTGTCAAAGAATCCGAGGGCCAGGAGGACGACGACCTGCCCGAGCACCTGGCCCTGCCGGCCGGGGTACGCAATTACATGACGCCCGACGGCTACGCGCGCCTGCGCGGGGAACTGGTCCACCTGATGAACGTGGAGCGGCCGTCCGTGGTCCAGATCGTGTCGTGGGCCGCGTCCAATGGCGACCGATCCGAGAATGGGGACTATCTGTACGGCAAGAAGCGCCTGCGCGAGATCGATCGCCGCATGCGCTTCCTGACCCGCCGCCTGGACATCGCCGAAGTGGTGGACACCTCCGCGCAGCCCAATCGTGACCAGGTGTTCTTCGGCGCCACGGTCACCTACATGGACCGCGCCGGCGAGGAGCACACCGTGACCATCGTGGGCGTGGACGAGGCCGAACCGCTGCAAGGGCGGATCAGCTGGATCTCGCCCGTGGCGCGCGCCCTGATCAAGGCGCGCGAAGGCGACACGGTCGTGCTGCGCACGCCGTCGGGTGTGGATGAACTGGAAATCCTGGAAGTGCGCTATCCCGATCCGGCGCCGCAGTAGCGGGCCGGTCAGCCCTTGACGCGGATGATGCGCTGGACCTGCGGCACGCGCCGAAGGTGGCGGATGACCTGGGCCAGGTGCTGCCGGCTTTCCACCTGGATGGTGAAGTGCACCGCCACGGTGGACGACGCCTCGTCCTGCATGGAGACGTGGGTGATGTTGGCGTCCGAGGCCGAGATCTCGGCCGCCACGCGGCCCAGCACTCCGCGCTCCTGGCGCAGCACGACATCGATGCGGACGTTGAAGTGGCGCGAGGTCTGGTCGTCCCAGGCGACGTCCAGCCACCGTTCCGGTTCGCGGGCGCGCTGGCGCCGGGCATTGGGGCAGTCTTCGGTGTGGACCACCAGGCCGTGGCCCAGGCGCACGTAGGCGACGATGGCATCCCCGGGGATGGGCGTGCAGCAGGGCGCCAGCTGCACGGCCAGGCCTTCGTTGCCCTGGATGCGTATGGGCGAGGCGGTGCCCTGTTCCGTGTAGCGTTCCACCTGCTCGGCGGTGGTCGAGATGGGATCGCCCTCGGGCATGAAGCGGCGCGCAACCACCGCAGCGAGCCGTTTGCCCAGCCCGATGTCGGCCAGGATCTCGTCGCGCGAGCGCGCGCCGCTGCCGCGCGCCAGCTTGTCCCAGATCGGGTCGGTGCTGTCCGGCATCGGCATGTTCATGGATTTCAGCGCCTGGCCCAGCAGACGTTCGCCGAAGCTGACGGATTCCTCGTACTTGACCGTGCGCAGGTAGTGGCGGATTTCCGAGCGCGCCTTGCCGGTGCGCACGAAGTTCAGCCACTGGGCGTTGGGGCGGGAATGCTCGGCGGTGACGATCTCGACCGCATCGCCGCTCTTGAGCTCGGTGCGCAGCGGCACGAACTCGCCGTTGACCTTGGCGGCCACCGTCTGGTTGCCCACGTCGGTGTGGATGCTGTAGGCGAAATCGATGGGCGTGGCGCCGCGCGGCAGCGAAATGATCTTGCCGCGGGGCGTGAAGACGTAGACCGCATCGGGGAAGAGGTCCACCTTGACGTGTTCGAGGAACTCGCTGCTGTCCCCGGTCTGGCGCTGGATGTCCAGCAGCGATTGCAGCCACTGGTGAGTGCGCTTTTGCAGGTCGTTCAGGTCGACGTCGGAGGTCTTGTACAGCCAGTGCGCCGCCACGCCGCTCTCGGCCACCTGGTTCATGTCGCGCGTGCGGATCTGGAACTCGACCGGCGTCCCGTAGGGGCCCACCAGCGTCGTGTGCAGCGACTGGTAGCCGTTGACCTTGGGAATGGCGATGTAGTCCTTGAACTTGCCCGGCACCGGCCGGAACAGCTGGTGCAGCGTGCCCAGCGCCAGATAGCACTCGGGCTGCGAATTGACCACGATGCGAAAGCCGTAGATGTCCAGCACTTCCGAGAACGATTTCTTCTGCTCCAGCATCTTGGTGTAGATGCCGTACAGGTTCTTCTCGCGGCCGTTGACCTCGGCCTCGATACCGGCGGCGGGCAGCGCCGCGCGCACGGCTTCCTGGATCTTGCCCACCAGTTCGCGGCGGTTGCCGCGCGCGGCCAGCACCGCCTTGCGCAGCACCATGTAGCGGTGGTGATACATCGCCTCGAAGCAGAGTTCCTGCAGTTCGCGGTAGATGATGTTCAGCCCCAGGCGGTGGGCGATGGGCGAATAGATCTCCAGCGTTTCGCGCGCCACGCGGCGGCGTTTCTCGTGGCTGACGGCGCCCAGCGTGCGCATGTTGTGCAGCCGGTCGGCCAGCTTGATCAGGATGACGCGTACGTCGCGCGCCATGGCCAGCAGCATCTTGCGGAAGCTCTCGGCCTGCTGCTCGGCCTTGCTGGCGAACTCCAGCCGGTCCAGCTTGGACAGTCCGTCGACCAGGTCGGCGACCTCGGTGCCGAAGCGTTCGATCAGCTCCTGCTTGGTGACCCCCTGGTCTTCCATGACGTCGTGGAGCAGGGCGGCCATCAGCGCCGCCGCATCCAGCTTCCAGGCGGCGCAGATTTCGGTGACGGCGATGGGGTGCGAGATGTAGGGCTCGCCACTGGCGCGGAACTGGCCCAGGTGCGCTTCGTCGGAGAAACGGTAGGCTTCGCGCACCCGGCGGACGTCTTCCGGGCTCAGGTACTGCGAAATGGTTTCGGCCAGCGGGGCGAACGACACGCCGGCGGGGGCCGGCGCCGGACCGGCTGAGGCAAGCGCCTGTGCGCCGGCGGCGGCAGCAACTGCTGTCGGTGTCCCGGAATTGCTTCCGGGACGCGAGGAAGAGACTGGAAATCCCATGGTCGCCTCAGGAGGAGCGTCCCCGGGAGGACCGGGCCGCTCCGGGCATCGCCGGCATACGTGCCGGCGGCAAGACCATCATGGTCTTGTCAATCAGGTGGGGACCTTTTTCAGCATTTCCACTCCGGTCACCCCGGAAGCGACCTCTCGCAGCGCGGTCACGGTCGGCTTGTCCTTGCTATCGAGCTTGGGGGCGTGGCCCTGGGCCAATTGCCGGGCGCGATAGGTCGCCACGAGGGTCAGTTTGAACCGGTTCGGAATTTGCTTCAAGCAGTCTTCTACGGTGATACGTGCCATGAGGGTCCCTGAAAGCTGTGCGTACTGGACGCGAATCAAAGCGGTGCGGAAGTTTGCGGAATGCCCAGTTGCGAAAACAGGCTGGCATGCCGGGCTGCCTGAGAACGAAAACGCAGCCTGGCGGCGGTAACGATCGTCGTCATGTCGGCCAAGGCTGCGCTAAAGTCTTGATTAATAATAACATATTCGAATTCGGGGGCATGCGCGAACTCGCCCCCCGCCGCCAGCAGCCGCCGCGCGATCACGTGGGGCTCGTCCTGGCCGCGTTCGTGCAGCCGCGTTTCCAGGGCTTCGATGGACGGTGGAAGAATGAAGATGCCTATGGCTTCGGGGAACTTGGCGCGCACCTGGCGGGCTCCCTGCCAGTCGATTTCCAGCAGGACGTCGTTGCCCGCCTCGGTCTGGCGCTCGATCCAGCTGCGCGGCGTGCCGTAGAAATTCCCGTGTACCTCGGCCCATTCGAGCAGGTCGTCGTCGCGCTGCATCTTCTCGAAGGCGGGCACGTTGACGAAGTGGTATTCCTTGCCGTCGGTCTCGCCCGGCCGGGGCGGGCGGGTAGTGCAGGAAATGGACAAGCGGATTTCGGGTCTGGCCTTGAGCAGGGCGTTGACCAGGCTGGACTTGCCGGCGCCGCTGGGCGCGACGACCATGAAGACGTTACCGGCGCGTGGAGGCATGAATCAGTGCGGCAAACAAAAAAATATTATATCCCCCCCCGCCCTTGGGGGACGCAAGAATACGGCGCTCCGCACCGAGACAGCCCCACAGAGACCCAGGATGCGGTGGATCCGGCTCCGCCGGTCCACCCGCATCGCCCCCTGGGGGGCGCCCGTAAGGGCGTAGGGGGGTTATCTACCCGTACTCATTTTTTGGTTGTTGGTCTGCAGCGCCTTGATGATGGCGTCCACGCCGCCCTGCGAGCCGATGGAGGCGAACTGGTCGCGATAGTTCTGGATGAACCAGACGCCCATGACGTTCAGGTCGTAGATCTTCCAGCCCTGGGCGCTTTTCTCCAGCCGGTAGTCGACCGGGATGGGGTCGCGCTGTCCGTCGGTGACCGTGGTGCGCACGACGACGTCGGTGGCGTTGGGCTCGGCGCGGAAGGGGCGCATGTCGACGCGGGCCTGCGGGGTGATGGCGGAGACCGACCCGCCGTAGGTGCGCACCAGCATGTTGCGGAATTCCTTCACGAGCGAGCTGCGCTGCTCGGGCGTGGCCTGGCGCCAATAGCGGCCCACCGCCAGCCGGGTGGTCTTCTCGAAGTCCACGTAGGGCAGGATCAGTTCGTCGATCGCCTGGTTGATCTTCTCGGGCGAGCCGGATTTCAGCTCCTGGTCCTTGCGGATGCGGTCCAGCACGTTGTTGGCAGCCTTCTGGATGATCACGTTGGGCGGGTCCTGCGGGTCGGGCGCCTGCGCGCGGGCCTGGCCGGCGGCGAAGAAGGCGAGGGCCAGCGCGGTGGCCCAGCAGGCGAGCCAGGCCAGGCGGTGGCGGATCGGGGCGAGGGCTTGGGGGGCGGGGCGCGAGTCGAGCATGGAATCTCCCTGGACGGACGGCGGCCGGAGGCCGTCGGTATGTATTGGAGGGTATATCACGTCCGGTGTTCCGGACGACTGAAACAGAATGCTGCGAAGGCCGGGGGCGGCGGATGGCGCCGTGTCGCTGTGCTATGTTTTCCGATCCTTTCCTTCCTTTCCCCGCGGACCGCGCCATGACCTCGACCTCCACTTCCGCCATACGGCTCGTCAAGCGCTACGACGTGCGCGATTTCTTCCGCAAACCGGAACGTTCCAGCTATCGCATCTCGCCCGACGGCCGGCACTTGGCCTTCCTGGCGCCTGCCCAGGGCCGCCAGAACGTCCACGTGCAGGCGCTGGACGAGCAGGGCGTCCCCACCGGCCCGGCGCGGGCGCTGACCGGGGAAGCCGAGCGGGACGTGGGCGGGTTCCTCTGGAAGGGGCCGGCCCATATCCTGTACGTCAAGGATTTCGGCGGCGACGAGAACTTCCACCTGTTGTCGGTGCCGCTGGACGGCGCGTCCGAACCGACCGACCTCACCCCCTACGACGGCGTGCGGGCCGACGTGGTGGACGACCTGATCGACGACGACGCGCACGTGCTGCTGTCGCACAACCGGCGGGACCCCCAGGTGTTCGACGTGTTCCGCGTCGAGGTGGCCACCGGGAAGGAAGAGCTGATCGCGCAGAACCCCGGCAACATCACCGGCTGGGCCACGGACCACGATGGCCGGCTGAGGCTGGCGGTGGCCACGGACGGGGTCAACAATACCTTGCTCTATCGCGATACCGAGGCCGAGGAGTTCCGCCCCATCCTGACCACGGATTTCAAGGAAAGCGTCGCGCCGCTATTCTTCACGTTCGACAACAAGCGCATCTACGTCAGCTCCAACCGCGGCCGGGACAAGGCCGCGCTGTTCGAATTCGATCCGCACACCGCGCGCGAAGGCGCGCTGATATTCGAGCATCCCGAGGTCGACGTCTCGGGGCTGGCCTACTCGCACCGGCGCAAGGTCCTGACCGAGATCGGCTATGTGACCTGGAAGGCCCAGCGCCAGGTGCTTGATCCGGCCACCGCCGAGATCTACGCCGACCTGGAAAGCCAACTGCGCGGCTACGAGGTCGCGCTGCAGAGCGAGACGCGCGACGAGACACGTTTCGTCGTGGCGGCCTACAACGACCGCACCCAGGGAGCGCGCTACCTGTACGACGCCGCCTCGCGCAAGCTGACCAAGCTGGGCGAGATCCAGCCGTGGCTGCTGGAACGCGACATGGCGCCGATGAAGCCCGTGCGCTATACCGCCCGCGATGGCTTGAAGATCGACGGCTATCTGACGCTGCCGGTGGGCGTGACGCCGCGCAACCTGCCGGTCGTCATCCATCCCCATGGCGGGCCGTGGGCGCGCGATACCTGGGGCTACAACCCCGAAGTCCAGTTCCTGGCCAACCGCGGCTATGCCGTACTGCAGATGAATTTCCGGGGCTCGACCGGCTACGGGCGCAAGTTCTGGGAGGCCTCGTTCAGGCAGTGGGGCCGGGCCATGCAGGACGACATCACCGACGGCGTCGAATGGCTCAAGCGCGAAGGCATCGCCGACCCCGGGCGCATCGCCATCTACGGCGGCAGCTACGGCGGCTACGCGACGCTGGCGGGCATCGCCTTCACGCCGGACCTGTACGCGGCGGCCGTGGACTACGTGGGAGTCTCGAACCTCTTCACGTTCATGAATACCATTCCGCCGTACTGGAAGCCTTTCCTGGATTCCATGCACGAGATGGTGGGCGATCCCGAGCGGGACAAGGACATGCTGCACGCGGCGTCGCCGGTGTTCTTCGTCGACCGCATCAAGGCGCCGCTGTTCGTGGCGCAGGGGGCGAAGGACCCGCGCGTCAACAAGGACGAGAGCGACCAGATCGTGGCCGCGTTGCGCGCGCGTGGCGTGGAAGTCGAATACATGGTCAAGGACAACGAAGGGCACGGCTTCCACAACGAGGAGAACCAGTTCGAGTTCTACGCCGCGATGGAAGCGTTCCTGGCCAAATACCTGTAGGCCCTAGTCGATCAGCCCGGCCAGCGCCGCGCGCCATTCGTCGACGCGGCCAAGGTAGCGGCCGGTATCCAGCAGCCGGTAGCGGCCATTGCGTTCCAGCGCGAAGGTCGGGAAGCCCTGGCCGCCGGCGTGGGCAAGCAGGGCGCGGCTTTCGGCGATGTGGTCGCGTGTCGGCTGGCCTTTGCGCGCCGCATAGGCGGCTTCGAAGGCCGGCCGATCCAGGCCGATGTCGGCCGCCATCTCGGTCAGCACCCCGGCGTCGGCGATGCGCCGGCCTTCCACGTAATGGGCGCGTTGCAGCCGGGCCAGCAGGTCCAGGTCGCGTCCTTCGCCGCCCGCGTCGAGTGCAGCCAGGATGGCGGTGATGGGCGGTTCGGAATCGAACACCGCATCGTGGTCGCGCAGCAGGCCATCGAAATAGGCCTGGCCGAAAGGCTGGCCGGTCATGGCCGCGATGCGCCGGTCGTGCGGCATGACGTAGTTGCGCAGGCGGTCGGTCACGGGCTGTCGGTTGCTGCCGGCCATCATGCCGCCGCCGTGCGCGGTCACGGGCAGCAGGTGGCGGGCCGCGGCCATCAAGGGGGCCGAGGCATAGCACCAGCCGCAGAAGGGATCGTAGATGTAGTGAAGCCTGGTCGTTTCCATGATGGGCTTGGGGGACGCATGCGTCCGGATTTTCGCCAGGTGCCAGGATAATTACAAAAAACGATAGTAAAAACCGTAGAATCAAGAATTATTTGTTGCCGGAACCGGTCAGGTATGGACAGACTCAGCGCGATGCGCGTATTCGTCGAAGTAGTCGACCGGGGCAGCCAGTCCGCGGCGGCCGAGGCGCTGGAATTGTCCCGGCCGGCCGTCTCGCGCTATCTGGCCGAACTGGAGGAATGGGTGGGGGCCCGGCTGCTGCACCGGACCACGCGCAGGCTGAGCCTGACGCCGCCCGGCGCCGAGGTGCTGGCCCGCTGCCGCCAGATGCTGGAACTGGAAGGGGACATGCGCGCCGCCGTGTCCAGCCCGGACAGCGCGCCGCGCGGCGTGCTGCGCGTGACGGCGAGCACGTCCTTCGGGCAGGCCCACCTGGCGCCGGCCATCGTCGACTACACCCGCCAATACCCCGACGTGGCCGTGGACATGGTCATGGCGGACCGCACCGTCAACCTGGTCGACGAACGCATCGACCTCGCGCTGCGCGTCACCAACGACCTCGATCCCAACCTGATCGCGCGCCGGCTGACGGCATGCCGCTCGGTGCTGTGCGCCTCGCCCGACTACCTGAGCCACCACGGCACGCCGGGCAGGCTGGAGGAACTCGGCCTGCACAATTGCCTGACCCATTCGTACACCGGCAAGAGCCTGTGGCACTTCGTTCGCGCCGGCGCGCCGGTGTCCGTCGCGGTGGGCGGGAACATCAGCTCCAACGAAGCGACCACGCTGGTCGAGGCGGCCGTGTGCGGGGCCGGCATCGCGATGCTGCCGACCTATGCGGTGGGCGGGCTGGTGCGCGCGGAACGCCTGCGGGTGCTGCTGCCCGATGCGCCGCCGCGCGACATGACCCTGTACGGCGTCTACACCTCGCGCAAGCACATGCCGCCCACGTTGCGCACGCTGCTCGATTTCCTGGCGCAGCGCTTTTCGGATCCGCCGGCCTGGGACGCCGAACTGCAGGACATCCTGGCCGCGCAGGCCGCGCGCGGCCGGCGCGGCGCAAGCCGTCACCAGTAGCCGGTCGTGACCGCGGGCGTGTCCGCGTCCTCCCGCCCCGGGCGGGCGGGACGGGCGCCGCGTCCTATGCCGTAGTAGGCCAGCCCGCAGCTTTCCACGTATTCGGGGTCGTACAGGTTGCGGCCGTCGAAGATCGCGCGGGACTTGAGCCGGCCCGCCAGCCCGCGGAAATCGGGCGACTTGAACTCGCGCCATTCGGTCACCACGGTCAGCACGTCGGCGCCTTCGCAGGCCGCCAGCGCGTTGGGGACGATGACCAGGCCGGGGTGGTCGATCGCGCGGCGCGCGTTGTCGGCGGCGACCGGATCGTACGCGCGCACGGTCGCGCCGTCGGCCAGCAGCTCGCGCACCAGCGCGAGGCTGGGCGCCTCGCGTATGTCATCGGTATTGGGCTTGAAGGCCAGGCCCCACAGCGCGACGCAGCGGCCGTGCAGCGACGGGCCCAGGTGCCGGCGTATCTTCGCCGCCATGACGCGCTTCTGTTCCTCGTTCACCCGCTGCACGCTGTCCAGCAACGGCGTCGATTCGCCATGGTCGGCCGCCAGCCGGGCCAGCGCCTGGATGTCTTTCGGAAAGCACGATCCGCCGTAGCCCACGCCTGCGTACAGGAAGTGGTGGCCGATGCGGGGATCGGCGCCGGCGCCGTGGCGCACCGCCTCGATGTCCGCGCCGACTTTCTCGGCGATCCTGGCCAGCTCGTTCATCAGCGAGATGCGCGTGGCCAGCATGACGTTGGACGCGTATTTCGTGAATTCGGCCGAGCGCACGTCGGTGTGGATCAGCCGGTCGCGATTGCGGTTGTAGGGGGCGTACAGAGCCGCCATCAGCCGCAGCGCGCGGGCGTCCTCGGTGCCGATCACGATCCGGTCGGGACGTTGGAAGTCGTCGACCGCGCTGCCTTCCTTCAGGAACTCCGGGTTCGAGGCGACCGAGACGCGCCACGGGGCGCCGCGCTCGCGCAGGGTTTCCTCGATCAGTGCCTGCACGCGGTGGCAGGTGCCGACGGGCACGGTCGATTTCACGACGACGACCATGTCGCGCGGGATCGCCCGGCCCAGGGCCGCGCTGGCCTCGAGCACGTGGCCCAGGTCCGCCGAGCCGTCCTCGTCCGCCGGCGTGCCGACCGCGATGAAGACGATCTCGGCATCGCTCAGTGCCGAGGGCAGGTCATCGGTGAAGGCCAGGCGTCCTGCCTGCGCGTTGTGCGCGGCCATCTCGGCCAGCCCGGGTTCGAAGAAGGGGATGCCCCCGCCGCGCAGCACGCGCAGGCGCTCGGTATTGCGTTCGACGCAGACGACGCGGTTGCCCACGTCGGCCAGGCACGCACCGGTAACCAGGCCGACGTAGCCGGCCCCTATGATCGCGAGATTCATGTCCCGATTTATATCGGGCGCGCATTGCAATCTGCTGACAAAGGCCTGTCACGGCGGCGCAACGGAACGGTGCGCTAGCGGCTGCGCTGGAACCAGAGCATGGACAGCACGCAGGCCAGGGTCAGCAGGACGACCGCCGCCGCGCTCAGCAGGGCGCTGAGTTCGGTTTCCTTGCGTTCCATCGAGAACTTGGCGTTGAGATTGCGGTATACCGAACTCAGGTCGGCCTCGGAGCTGGCCAGGAAATACTCGCCTCCCGTCATCTGCGCGACCGTGCGCAGCGTGGGTTCGTCCAGTCTTGCGAAGAACGACCAGCCCTCGTCGCCGATGGGCGCGCCCTGCTGGGTGCCGAAACCCACGGTGTAGACGCGCACCCCCCGTTCGGCGGCCATGCGCGCGGCGTCCAGCGGGTCGGGGCCGGTGGTGCGCCGGCCGTCGCTGAGCAGGATGATGGTGCCCGAGGTGTACGAGCCCGGCAGCACCGGTTGCAAGGTCTTCTGTTTTTTCTTGGCCGCCTCGGCGGCGGCCGCCTGGTCGAGCGGTACGGCGCGGCGCCCGGCGCGGACGGACGGGGTTTCGAAGATGACCGATTCCAGGTCGATGCCGTCGTCGGGGAACAGCATGGACAGGGCCAGGATCAGCCCGCTTCCGGTGGCGGTGGCGCGCTGCAGCTGGAAACGATCGATGGCTTCGATCATGTCCTGCCGGTTGTCCGTGGGCGTCTGCACGACCGCGGCGGTACCGGCGAACGAGACGATGCCCAGCCGCACGTTGGACGGCAGCTCGGAGATGAAGCGCTTGGCCGCCATCTGCGCCGCCACCAGACGGTTGGGGGCGATGTCGGCGGCCTGCATGCTGCGCGAGACATCCACCGCCAGGACGACGGTGAGGGTGTCCGAGGGCAGGGTGACGGTCGCGGTGGGACGCGCGCACGCCAGCAGCGCCGCCGACATCGCCAGCAGGAACAGCAGCGGCGGGATGTGGCGCCGCAGCCGCTGGCCGGGACCGATGGCGGCCTTGGCCAGGCTCAGGCTGGCATACCGGATGGCCGCCTTCTTGCGGCGGGCCAGCGCGTACAGGTAGAGGGCTACGAGCAGGGGAACGAGGAGCTGCAGCCAGAGAAGATCGGGCCAGAGAAACCGCATGAGTGCTCCTTGGCGCGCGGGAGTGTGCAACGTTGTCTTTAGTATGCCCATGAACCCTTGCGGCGGTAAAGGTATCCGCCCATGGCCGTCGTTTAAGTGTTACCTTATTTTGGCCGGGCCCTCGTTCGATTGAACCGGGGGCGGTCCGGGCTGTCAGCCTTGAATACCCCAAGGGAATTCGGGCGCGCCCGGACGCGGGACCGCATTCCGTGAAGAACGCCAAGCTGGACGGTAGTGATGAAACGGGTTGCCCTATACAGCAGGACCGCCAGGCCCCCTTCGGTCGATGCCGCGCCGAAGGCCGAGGCCGATCAGGCGCGCCGGCCGGGATGGCCGGGCCGGCTCCGGAACTGGACGGCCAGGCACCGCACCGCTTTCTTCGGCCTGGCCTTGCTCGTCGTTGCGGGCGGCCTGGTTTTCGTTTTGTTGCAACCTAAACAAAGGCAGCTGACCCAGGACGACATCGATTCCGCGGTCCTGCACACCCTGCAGAACAAGACCCTGCCCTCGCGTCCGGCCAAGGCGGCCGAGGCCGTGCGCCAGTCGGTGGTGCAGATACGCGGTTACGGCGACGAGGAAGAAGCGCAGGACGGCGGCGCGAAGAAGGCCAAGCCGGCCGCGCCTCCGGGCGCCAAGCCCAAGGCGGGCGGCAAGTCCAGGGGCAAGGACAGGCAGACGGCCAGGAACGAGGAAGGCAACGCACCCAGGCATGAAGGCAGCATCGGTTCGGGCGTGGTCATCGTCGACAGCGGCGTGATCCTGACCAACTTCCACGTCATCTCGGGTTCCAGGCGCCTGAAGGTCACCTTCTTCGACGGCTACGAGGCCGATGCCGACGTGGTCGCCATCCAGCCGGACAAGGACCTGGCCGTCATCCGCGCCAAGTCCGTGCCCGACGACCTGCCCGCCGCCACGCTGGGGTCCAGCCTGGATCTCGCGCCGGGAGACGAGGTCGTGGCGGTGGGCTTTCCGTTCGGCATCGGGCCGTCGGTGTCGTCCGGCGTGGTCTCGGGCCTGAACCGCGAATTCGTCTCGGCCGAGGGGCGGCACGTCCTGACGCGGCTGATCCAGTTCGATGCGGCGGCCAACCCGGGCAACTCCGGCGGACCGCTGGTCAACATGAACGGCGAGGTGGTCGGCATCGTCACCGCCATCCTCAACCCGACCAACGCCGGGACCTTCGTCGGCATCGGCTTCGCCACCACGATAGAAAGCGCCGGCAGCGCGGTCGGCATGCCCCCCTTCTGACTCTCCACGACAGGACGCCTATGAACGACAAGCCCATGAGTGCCGTAGACAGCGCCAACCTGATGGAACGGCTGCTGTACGAGGTCAAGCGCGTGGTGGTGGGGCAGGACCACTTCCTGGAGCGGGTGCTGGTGGCCATCCTGGCCCAGGGGCATTTGCTGGTGGAAGGCGTGCCGGGCCTGGCCAAGACGCTGACCGTCAACACGCTGGCCAAGACCATACGAGGCTCGTTCAAGCGCATCCAGTTCACCCCGGACCTGCTGCCGGCGGACCTGGTGGGTACGCGCATGTACAACCAGCGCACCGGGGATTTCTCCACGGTGCTGGGTCCGGTCTTCGCCAACCTGCTGCTGGCCGACGAGATCAACCGCGCGCCGGCCAAGGTGCAGAGCGCGCTGCTGGAGGTCATGCAGGAGCGGCAGGTCACCATCGCGGGCGAAACCCACAAGGTGCCGTCGCCGTTCCTCGTGATGGCCACCCAGAACCCGATCGAGACCGAGGGCACGTATCCCTTGCCCGAGGCGCAGGTCGACCGCTTCATGATGAAGGTCATCGTCGGCTATCCGAGCGAGGAAGAGGAGTTCGTGATCGTCGACCGGGTCACGGGGCCGCCGGTGCAGGTGCAGCCGGTCGCGGTCACCGAGCAGCTCACGCAATTGCAGGCGGAGTGCCGCAAGGTGTACGTCGATCCCGGCCTCGTGCAGTACGCGGTGAAGGTAGTGGCCGCCACGCGCCGGCCCGAGGCCTACGGGCTGTCCGACCTGTCGCGCTACCTGACCTTCGGCGCGAGCCCGCGGGCCACCATCAACCTGGTCGAAGGGGCGCGCGCGCTCGCTTTCCTGCGCGGACGGCACTATGCGCTGCCCGAGGACCTGGTCGACCTGATTCCCGACGTGCTGCGGCACCGGCTGGTGCTGTCATACGAGGCGCTGTCCGACGGGCTCGGGTCCGACCAGATCATCACGCGCATCCTCCAGACCTTGCCGGCCCCGGAGCGGCCATTGGATTCGCATGTTCGGGTTGCGGCGGTTCAGTAAGCGGCCGGCCGAGCCGGCCAACGACGCGGCGGTCGCGTCGGTTCCTGCCAAGGGCGAGGCCGAGGAGCTGCTGCGCCGCCTGGAGTGGACGGTCATCCGCCGCCTGGACGGCGCACTGCAGGGCGACTATCGCACCTTGTTCCGGGGCTTCGGCCTGGACCTGGCTGACCTGCGCGAATACCAGGCGGGCGACGACGTGCGCCACATCGACTGGAACGTCACGGCGCGGCTGCAATCGCCGCACGTGCGCGAATTCCAGGAGGACCGCGAGGTATCGGCATGGTTCCTGCTGGATCTGTCGGGCTCGGTCGATTTCGGCTCGGCCGGCGTGCGCAAGCGGGCGGTGCTGACCAGCTTCGTGGCCGTGCTGGCGCGGCTGCTGACGCGTTATGGCAACCGCGTCGGCGCGGTCCTGTACGGTGGCCAGGGCGAGGGCTCGATTCCCGCACGCACCGGCCGGCGCCACGTGCTGCACGTGCTGGACCGCATCGGCGCGCTGCGGGCCGACGGCAAGTCGGGCGAGACACGGCTGGGCGACCTGCTGGAGCGTTCGCTGTCGGCCATAGGCAGGCGCTCGGTGGTGTTCGTGGTCTCGGACTTCATCAGCGCGCCGGGCTGGGAGCAGACGCTGGGCGTGCTGGCCCAGCGCCACGAGGTCGTCGCGGTGCGTCTGTACGACCCGCTGGAGCAGGCCTTGCCCGATCTGGGCCTGGTGGTGCTGCAGGATGCCGAGACCGGCGAACAGCTTTTCGTCGATACCCACGATCCCGGCTTCCGACGGCGCTTCGCCGCCGCTGCCACGGAGCGCGAGACGGCGCTGCGCAAGGCCCTGGCCGAGGCGGGCGTGGATTGCCTGGAACTGGCCACCGACGAGCGGCTGGACCGGGCACTGCTGCATTTCATGCGGCTGCGCCGCCGGCGCAGCCAGCTCGTGGGTGGACTGAACGGGCCCTGGGCCCGAGACATCTGAACCGGGAAGCATCTGCATGGAGAACCTGCCCGCCCTGACTTTCCTGTGGCCCAAGATGCTGTGGCTGCTGGTGCTGGTCCCGCCGCTGGCGTTCTGCTATTGGCGGCTGGACCGCCTGCGCCGCGGCATGGCCCTGCGCTATCCCGCACTGGACGTCGTGGGCGCCAGCGTCCGGCCGTCCCGGCTGCGGCGCGTCCTGCCGCCGCTGTTGCTGCTGCTCGGGCTGTGCTCGCTCATCGTCGCGATGGCCCGGCCGCAGGCACTGATGATGCTGCCCTCGCGGCTGGAGACCGTGGTGCTGGCCATGGACATGTCGGGCAGCATGCGGGCCGACGACATCAAGCCCACCCGCATCTTCGCGGCCCAGCGGGCGGCCAAGGAGTTCGTCGACGGCCAGCCGGCCAACGTCAGCGTGTCGGTGGTCGCGGTAGCCGGCGCGGCGGCCGTGGTGCAGTCGCCCACGCGCAAGCGCGAGGACGTGATCGCCGCCATCGAGCGCTTGGAGCCCCAGCGCGGCACCGCGCTCGGCAGCGGCCTGATCATCGCGCTGGCAACGGTGTTGCCCAATGCGGGTATCGACGTCGAGCGCTTCCTGGACGGCGGCAGCGCCCGGGGGCCGACATCGCCGGACCTGTCAGCCGCGGGGCGGGGCGACGCGGCGGTTCCGGGTTCGTACCCGTCCGGGGCCATCGTGCTGCTGTCCGACGGCCAGAACAACACCGGGCCCGATGCGCTGAAGGCGGCCGAGGTCGCCGCCGGATATGGCGTGCGGATATTCACAGTGGGCATCGGGACGCCCGAGGGCACGACGCTGTCGGCCGACGGCTGGTCCATGCGCGTGCGGCTGGACGAGGACGTGCTGAAGAAGGTGGCCGACATGACCGGCGCGCAGTATTTCCAGGCCCAGGACGCGGGCGAGCTCAGGAAGGTATATCGCTCGCTCAGTGCGCGGCTGGCGTTCGACAAGCGCGACGTGGTCGAGGTCACGGCATTGTTCACCGCGCTGGGCGCCTTGCTGGCAGTGCTGTCGGGCCTGCTGTCGCTGTGGTGGTTCGGCCGCGTGCAATAGGGAGGCTCGGCCGCGGTGTCATGACCATGTCATGTCCGTGTAGCAAAAAGAGGCGTTGGCCCGACCTTTCCAAGCGCCCCATGAGCTACCAGCCGATTTCCGACCACCACGAAGAACTGATGCAGCGCATCCACCGCGACCTGATCGACAGCTACGACGAAGAGCTGGAGATCGAATTCGAGGACCGCGAGTGGGACGCCGACGGCCAGCCCGCCCGGGTGGAAGAGGACCGCGACGCACGCCGCCGATATTTCCGCGAACTGTTCCGGCTCCAGGCCGAACTGGTCAAGCTGCAGGACTGGGTCGTGCACACCCGGCACAAGGTTGTCATCATTTTCGAGGGCCGCGACGCGGCGGGAAAAGGGGGCGTGATCAAGCGCATCACCCAGCGCCTGAATCCCCGGGTGTGCCGGGTGGCCGCGCTGCCCGCGCCCAACGACCGCGAACGCACGCAGTGGTATTTCCAGCGCTACGTATCGCACCTGCCCGCAGCGGGCGAAATCGTGCTGTTCGACCGCAGCTGGTACAACCGCGCCGGCGTCGAGCGGGTGATGGGCTTCTGCAACGACGACGAGTACGAGGAGTTCTTCCGCTCGGTGCCCGAGTTCGAGCGCATGCTGGTTCGGTCGGGCATACAGCTGGTCAAGTACTGGTTCTCGATCACCGACGACGAGCAGCACCTGCGCTTCCTGGGCCGTATCCACGATCCCCTGAAGCAGTGGAAGCTCAGCCCCATGGACCTGGAGTCCCGCCGGCGCTGGGAGGACTACACCCGGGCGAAGGAAATCATGCTCGAGCGCACGCACATCGACGAGGCGCCGTGGTGGGTGGTGCAGGCCGTGGACAAGAAGAAGGCCAGGCTCAACTGCATCGACCATTTGCTGAGCCTGGTTCCCTATCACGATATTCCCCATCCCCACATCGACCTGCCCCATCGCGTGCGCCACGAGGACTACATCCGGCGGCCGGTGCCCGACAGCATGATGGTGCCCGAGCGCTACTGAGCGGCGGCGCGCCGTTCGCGTTATCCTGCCCATGGCGGCCCCTCGGGGCCGATGGACGCAAGGCCATGGACAAGAACAATTTCCTGAAGATGATCGCCGCCGGCCGCGACAATGCGCTGCTGCGGTTCACGCTGGGCAATCTCTACCTGGAAGAGGACGATGCCGCCTCGGCCGCCGAACACCTGCGGCGCGCGGTCGACCTGGATGCCGGCTATGCCGCCGCGTGGAAGCAGCTCGGCAAGGCCCTGCTGGCACTGGGCCGCGAGGACGAGGCCCGCGCGGCCTGGGCCGACGGCATCGCGGCAGCCTCCGCCAAGGGCAGCGTGCAGGCGGTCAAGGAAATGCAGGTGCAGTTGCGGCGGCTGGACAAGAAGCGGCAGCAGCCCTTTTGAGGCGTCTTTCGGCAGGAAGGCGATCTAGGCGGGCGCGTCGACGAGCCGCGCCAGTTGCCATAGGGACTCCGCGGTCGGCGCCATGTCCACGTGCTGCCTGTACAGGCGGATCTCGGCGGCGACATGCCACGAGGCATCGCCGGCTTCCACCAGCCGCCCTTGGGCCAGCGCCGGCGCCGCCAGGCTGCGAGGCAGCCAGGCCACGCCCCGGCCTTCCAGGGCCAGGGCTTCCAGCAGCAGCGCATGCGGCGCGGTGAATACCGGATGCAGCCGCGGGTCGCGCGCCGCGGCGCCCAGGCCGGTGCGCAGGATGCGCCCCAGGCCCGAGGCTTCGCCGTAGGCCAGCAGCGGGATGGGGGCGTCCTGGCGCAGGTCGTGGCGGGGGGAGCCCGAGGGCGTGGGGGCGCACACGGGGACCAGCGTATCGTCCGCCAGCCGCACCACGGGACAGGCGGCCTCGTCCAGCCGGCCGGGAAGCGCGGGGTGGGCGTGGCACAGCAGGAACTGGACCTTGCGCTGGAGCATCAGTTCTTCGCAGGCGGCCGTGCCGTCGGCCATCATCTCGACCGCACCCAGTTGCAGGCTGCCTTCCAGGCGCGCCAGCCACCCGGGCAGGAAGGACAGCGACAGGGCGTGCGTGACCGCGATGCGCAGGCTGGCCACGCTCTGGTCATGTGCCATGCGGGCCTTGATGCGGGCGGCCACCAGCCTGGCCAGCACGTCTTCCACCAGGGGCAGGAAGCGCCTGCCGGCGGCGGTGAGCGTGGCCGGGTGCGCGCCGCGGTCGACCAGGTCGGCGCCCACCCATTCCTCCAGCGCGCGTATGTGCCGGCTGAACGCAGGCTGCGCGATGGCGCGGGCTTCGGCCGCGCGCGAGAAGTTGCCGCTGTCGGCCAGCGCGACGAAATCTTCCAGCCATTCCAGGTCCAGGGGGCGATTGTCCGGTCCCATCGTGGGGTGTCGTCTCCGCGATAGTTGTATGCATTTCGAGTATTGGACGCCGCGCGGGCGGCCGGCAATGATGGATTCTACCCACCGCAGCCTCATGGAGACCCACTTGCCTGCCATCGCCAACTACCGCGGCATCATTCCCGCGATCGCCTGCCCCTTCACCCCGGATCACCGCATCGACGAGCCCGCGCTGCGCAGGCTGGCCTCCTGGCTGGCCGGCCACGAGGGCGTCGTCGCGGTCATGACCAACGGCCATACCGGCGAGGTCTTTTCGCTGACGCCGGCGGAGCGCGCCACCGTCACCCGCATCGTCGCCGACGAACTGCGCGGCCGGCTGCCGGTGATCTCGTCCATCGTCTGCGAAGGCCTGTCGGAAGCGGCCGAACATGCGCGCGCCGCCGTCGAGGCCGGTGCGGCCGGGCTGGACGTGATGCCGCCGCATCACTGGTTGCGCTTCGGCTTCACGTCCGGCCATGCCTTGCAGTACTTCGACGCCATCCACCGCGCGGCGCCGGGCGCCGACCTGGTCTGCCACGTGTATCCCGCCTGGACGCGCGCGGCCTACTCCTCGGCCCTGCTGGCCGACCTGGCCCGGCTGCCGTACGTGCAGGCCTTCAAGGTCGGGCAGCGCGACATGAACAAGTACGCGCGCGACATCCAGGCCATCCGCGACGCCGACGCCGGCAAGGCCATCCTGACCTGCCACGACGAATACCTGCTGGCGTCCATGGTGCAGGGCGTGGACGGCGCGCTGGTAGGCTTCGCCACCTTCATTCCGCAGCTGATCGGCGACTTGTGGCGGGCGGTGCAGGAAGGCGACCTCAAGCGCGCGCAGCGTATCCAGGCGCTCATCACGCCGCTCAAGGACGCCGTGTACGGCGGCGGCGAACCCACCGGCGAGGCCCATGCCCGCATGAAGGCCGGCATGTACCTGGCCGGCGTGCTGGACGAGGCCACCGTCCGTCCGCCCACCGAAGTGCCCGACGCCAGGGAAATGGCGGCATTGCGGGCAGCGGTGGAACAGGCCGGACTGCTGCGGCGCTGACCCCGGACGCGACGCGATTCAAAACAAGACGGAGACAAACATGCAACGCAGACCCTTTCTTGCCGCCGGGCTGGCGGCCGCGGCCCTGTGCGTGGCCGGTGCCGTATCGGCGCAGCCGTATCCCGCCCGCGAGGTGCGCATCATCATCCCGTTCCCGCCCGGCGGGACGCTGGACACGGTGGGACGGCAACTGGCGCAGCGCCTGAGCGAGCAGACCGGCCAGTCCTTCGTCGTGGAGAACCGGGCCGGCGGCAACGGCATGATCGGGGCCGCCGCCGTGGCCAAGGCGTCGCCCGACGGCTACACGCTGATGTTCAACGCGTCGACGGTGACCACCACGCCGATGACCATGAAGTCCGCGCCCTTCGACATGGAAAAGGATTTCCAGCCCATCTCGCTGGTGGCCCAGGCGCCCTTGTCGGTGGCCGTGAACAAGTCGCTGCCGTTCAACGACATCAAGGGCCTGCTGGACTACGCGCGGCAGAACCCGGGCCAGCTCAGTTTCGCGGTGGGCTCCACCGGCTCGGCGGGACAGCTCGCCACCGAGCTGCTGCGCCGGGCGGGGCAGATGAACTACCTGATCGTGCCGTACAAGGGGTCCGCGCCCGCCTACCAGGATCTGGTCGGGGGGCAGATCTCCGGCTTCATCGATCCCATCCTGGGGGCCATGTCCTACTACAAGGGCGGCATGCTCAAGATCCTGGCCGTCACGTCGCGGTCGCGCGTGCCCACGCTGCCCGAAGTGCCCACCGTGGGCGAGACCGTGCCGGGCTACGAGTTCTACAGCTGGTACGGCCTGTGGGGTCCGGCCAAGCTGCCGATGGACATCGCCCGCAAGCTCAACGCCGAGGTCAACAAGGCACTGGAGGCCGGCATGCGCGAGAAGCTGGAGCAGCAGGGGCTGGTGCTGAAGGCTGGCTCCATCGAGGACTTCGCACGCTTCCAGCAGGAAGACATGGCGCGGTCGAAGAAGATCATCGTCGAGGGCAACATCCGTGCGGAATGAGCGCCGCGCGGCGGTGACGGGCAGCAGCGCCGGCATCGGCCGGGCGGTGGCGCAGGCGCTGCTGGGGCAGGGCTGGCACGTGGTCGGGCTGGACCGCGCGGCGGCGACCCTGGATCATCCTCGCTTCGAAGGCCGGCCGGCCGACCTCGCGGACGCCGGGGCCATCGCCGGCATCCTGCCCGGCTTGCAGGACTGCGATGCGCTGGTCCACGCGGCGGGCATCATGCGGACCGCGCCGCTGGGCAGCCTGGACGGCGCCGCCTTCGAGCAGATGTGGCGGTTGCACGTGGCCGCGGCCAGCCAGCTCGCCGACGGGATGGTGCCTGCCATGGCCGCGCGCGGCCATGGCAGGGTGGTGCTGATCGGCAGCCGCGTGTCCCGCGGCATGGCCGGACGCAGCCAGTACGCCGCGGTCAAGGCGGCGCTGGTGGCCATGGGACGCAGTTGGGCGGCCGAGGTGGCGGCGCGGGGCGTGACGGTGAACGTGGTGTCGCCCGCGGCCACGCGCACGGCCATGCTGGAGGATCCCGGCCGCGCCGCCAGCGCGCCGCGCCTGCCGCCGCTGGGCCGCCTGATCGAGCCGGCCGAAGTGGCGGCGCTGGTGGGTTTCCTGCTGTCGGACGCCGCCGCGGCCATTACCGGGCAGGATGTGCAGGTTTGCGGCGGCGCGTCGCTGACGGGCTGACCGACGGCCGCGTTCAGCCCAGCCGCTCGATCAGGGCCATGGCGGCGGCCGGCGCCTTGGGCTTGAAGCCGTTGATCATGTAGACGAACACCTCGCGTCCCCGCGCGGCCTTGGCCGGCGAGCCGGCCAGGCAGGGCAGGTCGGCAGGCGCTTTGCCGCCGGCCCATGCCCGCGCGCGTTCCGCCCAGGCATCGAGATCGGCCGGCGCATAGCCCAGCTTGCGGTCTTCCCGCGCGCTTTGCAGCCGGACGTAGACGAACGGCGCCGTCACGTCGTGCAGGTGCGGCACGCCGTCCTTGTCCGCCACGACCGCCGCCACCTCGTGACGTCGCAGCAGATCGACGAAGGCCGGCACGGCGAAGCTCTCGTGCCGGACCTCCACCGCGTGGCGCAGCCGCCGGCCTTCGTATTCCGGAGGCAGCAGCGCCAGGAAGGCGGCGAAGTCGTCGGGATCGAACTTCTTCGTGGGCGGGAACTGCCAGTTGATGGGGCCCAGCTTGTCCTTCAGTTCCACGAGCCCGCTGGCCAGGAACTTGTCGATGGAGGGGCCGGCCTCGGCCAGCACGCGGCGGTTGGTGGCGAAGCGCGGGCCCTTGAGCGCGAAGACGAAGTCCTCGGGCGTCTCGTCGTGCCAGCGGGCGAAGCTGGCCGGCTTCTGCGTGCCATAGAACGTGCCGTTGATCTCGATGGAGGTCACGTGGCGGCTGGCGTACTCCAGTTCCCGGCTTTGCACCAGGCCTTCGGGATAGAAACTGCCGCGCCAGGGCTCGAACACCCAGCCGCCTATGCCCACGCGTACGGAAGACACGCTTTTCGCCTTGCTCATGCGCTGCTTCTCCATCGCCCCGGCCGACCCTACAATGCCGTTCCGGTTCTAGTTTCACCCCGCCATGCCCCTGGACGCCGAACAACTCGCCGCCTTCCGCCGCCTGGCCGCGGGCCTCGATCGCATCGATGCCGAGGCCTATGCCGCCGCCGGCCGCGATCCGCTCGTTCCTATTCTAGGTCTGGGGCCCGTCGATGCGCCATTGTGTTTCTTCGGCCGCGACCCGGGGGCGGACGAAGTCCGGCACGGGCAACCCTTCGTGGGCAGTTCCGGCCAGTTGCTGCGCGCCGAACTGCACCGCCATCTGGCGCCGGACGTGCCGTATTCGTTCGACGAAGGCTTGCGCGTCGGCGCGGGCTTCTTCTGGATCAGCACCGTGCCCTACAAGCCCTTGCACAACAAGGCGTGGTCGCCCGCGGTGCGGCGGCGCTTCCAGCCCTTGATCCGGCGCATCCTGGCGGCGCGGTGGCGCGGCGGCGATGTCATCACCCTGGGCAACGAAGCCTTCGAATGGTTCGGTATCGGCCTGGCGGGCGACGCACTGGCCGCCGTGCGCGAGTTCTGGCGGCGCGAGGACAAGTACGAGTCCAGCGTTGCCGTGCCCCTGCGCGCGCAAGGCGGCGAACGGGTCCTGCGCCTGCATCCCTTGCCGCATCCGTCGCCCGCCAATGCCCGCTGGAGGCCGCATTTCCCCCGGCTGCTGAAATCCCGGCTGGATGCGCTGCTGCCGTCCACCTGATGGAGGCCTTGGCATGAACGGACCCGCCATTTCGATTACCTATTGCACGCAGTGCCTGTGGCTGCTGCGCGCGGCCTGGATGGCGCAGGAACTGCTGTCTACCTTCGGCACGGACCTGGGGCAGGTCGCGCTGGTGCCGGGCACGGGCGGCGTCTTCCAGATCCGCTACGACGGCGAACTGATCTGGGACCGGAAGACCGATGGCGGCTTTCCGGATGCGAAGGTACTCAAGCAGCGCGTGCGCGACCGGCTGGACCCGGGGCGCGACCTGGGGCACGTCGACCGGTCCTAGCTAGCGCAGGCGTTTCGGGAAGCAGCGTCCGTATTCCTCGCAGCCCGGACAGCCAGGCGCGGGCTGCGGCGTTTCGCCCCGCGTGACGGCCATGTCGTACGCCAGGAATTTCTTCCAGCGCATGTCGCCGGTATTGCGTTCGGGCAGCCCCGGGAAGTAGCGATGCAGCGCACGCGTGACGTCGTCGCGCCCGGCCAGCCCCAGGTCGCGCCACAGGTGGTCGGGCCGCAGACAGGCGTGGGCGATGATCGTCGCCAGGCAGGCGACGTCGGCGGCGGGAAGCGCGGGGTTGCGCCAGGCCAGCATGTGGGCGCGCAGGTTGGCCGTGAACGGGGTGTCGGCCTCTGGCTGCGCCGGCAGCGAGGGAAGGAGAGCGCCCGGAAACCAGCGGGCGTACAGCTCCCGCAGCGCTTCCTGCGACAGCCCCAGCAGGGGCAGTTCGCGCCGGACTTCGCGGGCGGCCAGCAGGCGGGCGAAGAGGCGCGCGTCGAATGCGTCCGGATGCGCGGAGAAGGAAGCGAGCAGCGCGGTGCGGGCGGCGGGGTCAGCGTGCCCGGGCTGGGTGTGGGGCCGGTCGAGCAAGGCATTTGCTCCGATGGAAAGGCACAGAGCCAGGTCTGATGTCGTCTTTCTGACGCGTTACTCGATATTCTGCGCCTGTTCCCGCATCTGCTCGATCAGCAGCTTCAGATCCATCGCCGCCCGCGTCACTTCCAGCCCGCCGGCCTTGGATCCCAGCGTGTTGGCCTCGCGGTTCATTTCCTGGAACAGGAAATCCAGCCGCTTGCCGGCGCTGCCCTTGTCGGCCTTCTTGCCCGCGCCGCCCTTGCCGATCAGTTGCTTGAGCTCGGCCAGGTGCGAATGCAGGCGCGACAGTTCCTCGGCCACGTCGATGCGCAGGCCGAACAGGGTGGCCTCATGGGCCAGGCGTTCGGACAGCTCCTCGCCGCGGATGTTCTGGAAGCCGCCGGGGAAGGCGGCCTCGACCGTGTCGCGCAGCTTGCGCGCGAGCCGTTCGCGGTATTCGTGCACGAGCTGGGGCATGCGCTGTTCGACCTCGCCCACGATGGCGGCGACCGAGTCGGCGCGGTCGGCGATCATGGCGGCCAGGCGTTCGCCTTCGCGGTCGCGCGCTTCCTGCATCTGGGTCAGCGCTTCGGCGGCGGCGCGCAGGGCGGCTTCGCGCCAGGTGTCCTCCGATTCCTCGGCCGCCTGCACGCCGGGCCAGGACAGGAGTTCGGACAGGCGCGGCGGCTGGACGTCCGGGAGCACGGCCTGGACCTTGCGGAACAGCGTGGCGGCCTGTTCCAGCGCGGCGACGTTGATGGAGTCGGGGTCGGTGATGAGGCGGCGCTGGATGGAGGCGCGCACCTCGATCTTGCCGCGCGCCACGGACTTGGTCAGCAGTTCGCGCAGCGGCGATTCCAGCGCGCGCAGTTCGTCCGGCATGCGGAAGTGGAGGTCGAGGAAGCGGCTGTTGACGCTGCGCAGTTCGATGGACACCGAACCGTGGTCGGTGTCGGCGCGCGCGGCGCCGAAGGCGGTCATGCTACGGATCATGGCGAAGGCCTGTCAGGACGTGGGCAAGGCCGACGAGCACGGCGACAGGGCCGGTGCGTTTGTCGGCATGAGTCAGCATGATAAATCGCACGGGAAAGTTCGTGGGGCCTTGCCCGTACAATGTCCGCATCCGGCCGCCGCGGCGCGGCCCATGCGTCCTGGGCGCCGGTGCGCCGGCCCGCCCGCCGATCTGGAGTCTTTTTCATGAGCATTGCCCCTTCCGCAATCGCCCGGCCGTCCGGCCGCGGCCTCGCCTCGCTGCGCCCCGTGTCCCTGCAACGCGGCTACACCCGCTATGCCGAAGGCTCGGTGCTGGTGAGCTTCGGCGACACGCAGGTGATCTGTACCGCCAGCGTCGAGGACAAGGTGCCGCCGTTCCTGAAGGGCATGGGGCAGGGCTGGGTCACGGCCGAGTACGGCATGCTGCCGCGCGCCACGCACACGCGCGGCGGCCGCGAGGCGGCCAAGGGCAAGCAGACCGGCCGCACGCAGGAAATCCAGCGCCTGATCGGCCGCAGCCTGCGCGCGGTGTTCGACCTGGAGAAGCTGGGCGAGCGCACGCTGCACCTGGATTGCGACGTGATCCAGGCCGACGGCGGGACGCGCACGGCCAGCATCACGGGGGCTTTCGTCGCGGCCAGCGACGCCATCGCGCTGTTGATGGCGCGCGGCGCCCTGGCGGCCTCGCCCATCCGCGACCACGTGGCCGCGGTATCGGTAGGCATCTATCAAGGGCAGCCGGTGCTGGACCTGGACTACGCCGAGGATTCGCAGTGCGAGACCGACATGAACGTCGTGATGACGGGCAGCGGCGCGTATGTGGAAGTGCAGGGCACGGCCGAGGGCGTGCCGTTCTCGCGCCAGGAAATGGATGCGCTGCTGGGGCTGGCCGAGGCCGGCATCGCCGATCTCGTGCGCCTGCAGCGCGAGGCGCTGGCGCAGCCGTATCCGGGCCGCTGATGCCCGCGCGACCGGAGCGAACGACGATGGCAAGAAAACTGGTCCTGGCGTCCAACAACGCGGGCAAGCTGCGCGAATTCTCGTCGCTGCTGGCGCCGCGCGGTTTCGAGCTCGTGCCCCAGGGCAGCCTGGGCGTGCCCGAGGCGGACGAGCCCCACGTCACGTTCATCGAGAACGCGCTGGCCAAGGCCCGGCACGCCAGCCAGCTGACCGGCCTGCCCGCGCTGGCCGACGATTCCGGTGTGTGCGTGACGGCGCTGGGCGGCGAGCCCGGGGTCTATTCGGCGCGCTACGCGGCGCGCAATGGCGGCGAGAAGTCCGATGCCGCCAACAACGCGCTGGTGGTCGAGCGCCTGCGCGGCGCGCAGGACCGCCGGGCCTATTACTATGCCGCGCTGGTGCTGGTGCGTTCGGCCGACGACCCCCAGCCCCTGATCGGCGAGGGGCTGTGGTGGGGCGAGATCATCGAGCACCCGCGCGGCAGCGGCGGCTTCGGCTACGACCCGCATTTCCTGCTGCCCGGCCTGGGCCGCACGGCGGCCGAGCTGTCCGCCGACGAGAAGAACCGCATCAGTCACCGCGCCCAGGCGCTGGCGGTGCTGATGGGCAAGCTGGATACGTTCTGATGGCCCGCTCCATCGCGATCCGGCCGGCGGGGCAGGGGGCGCCCGCACCGCGCGCGGCCATGCCGTTCGCGCCCGGGCCCAGCCTGCTGACCAGCCTGCCGCCCCTGTCGGTATACGTGCACGTGCCGTGGTGCGTGCGCAAGTGCCCGTATTGCGACTTCAATTCGCACGCGGCGCCGGACGAGCTGCCGGAGGATCGCTACCTGCAGGCGCTGACCGCCGATCTGGACCAGAGCCTGCCGCAGGTCTGGGGGCGCAAGGTGGTGTCGGTCTTCATCGGCGGTGGAACCCCGAGCCTGCTGTCGGCCGCCACGATGGACGCCATGCTGGCGCTGCTGCGCTCGCGGCTGCCGCTGCTGCCCGACGCCGAGATCACGATGGAGGCCAACCCCGGCACGGTCGAGGCGTCGCGCTTCGCCGACTTCGCGGCCAGCGGCATCAACCGCATCTCGCTGGGCATACAGAGCTTCGACGACGACCGGCTGCGCGCGCTGGGCCGCATCCACGACGGCCGGGCCGCGCGCGAGGCGATCGCCATCGCGCAACGCCATGTCGAACGGGTCAACCTGGACCTGATGTTCGCGCTGCCTGGCCAGACCCTGGACGGCTGCCTGGCCGACGTCGAGACCGCGTTGTCCTTCGGGACGGAGCACCTGTCCCTGTACCACCTGACATTGGAACCGAACACGGTCTTCGCCAAGTATCCGCCCGAGCTGCCCGACGACGACACGGCCTTTGAGATGCAGGACCGCATCGAGGCGCGCCTGGCCGAGGCGGGGTACGACCATTACGAAATATCGGCCTATGCCCGGCCGGGCACCCGCTGCCGCCACAACCTGAACTACTGGGAGTTCGGCGACTACCTGGGCATCGGCCCGGGCGCCCACGGGAAGCTGTCCTTCCATGACCGCATCCTGCGCGAGGCGCGTGTGCGCAATCCCCAGTCCTGGATGGACGCGCTGCTGGACCCCGCGGCCGGCGCGACGCACCTGGCCGAATCGCGGCTGGTGGGGGCGGAGGAACTGCCGTTCGAGTTCATGCTGAACGCGCTGCGGCTGACCGACGGCGTGCCGGCGGCGAGTTTCGCCGAACGTACCGGCCTGAACCTGGCCACCATCGCAAGGCCGCTTGCCCGCGCCGTCGAACGGGGACTGCTGGACGAGGACCCGACCCGCATCCGGCCGACGCCGCTGGGCCGGCGCTTCCTGAACGACCTCCAGGGCCTGTTCCTGTAGCGCGCCGGGGACCGGGCGCTGCGCCCGCAAACGTGCACGCCGCGCCATCGCGCAGCACGTAAGCACTATTTTGGTGCAAAATACCTCGAATATTCCCGTTTGCACCATTATTGGGAATTCTTAGTCGGGATTTGCGTCATGATGGTGCGAGGCCTGACATCTCCGCCGTCCCGCCAATATGCGAGAATGCCGCGCCGTCCTGCGCAAGCGGGCCGGGAAAGCGGTCCGGGCCGATGCTGGCACGGAAGCTGCTTAATTTGATGCGCAACGGTTCAGCCCAGATCGCTTCCGGTCGCGCTGTGTGCACTATCGAGAACGCTTGAGCCTCCGGGAGCCGGAGGCGGTTACGAGACTATCAGGAGCCCTAATGGCAACGCCCAAAGACGTCCTCAAGATGATTGCGGACAACGAGGTCAAGTTCGTTGACTACCGTTTCACCGATACGCGTGGAAAGGAACAGCACGTGTCGGTGCCGTCCCACACCGTGGACGAAGACAAGTTCGAAACGGGCCACGCTTTCGACGGCTCCTCGATCGCCGGCTGGAAGGGCATCGAAGCCTCGGACATGCTGCTGATCCCCGAGCCCTCGACCGCCCGCATGGACCCGTTCCGCGAGGAATCGACCCTGATCCTGACCTGCGACGTGGTCGAGCCTTCCGACATGAAGGGCTATGACCGCGATCCCCGTTCGCTGGCCAAGCGCGCCGAAGCCTACCTGAAGTCCTCGGGCCTGGGCGACACCGCCTACTTCGGTCCCGAGCCCGAGTTCTTCGTGTTCGACGGCGTGACCTGGAACGTCGACATGTCGGGCTGCTTCGTCAAGATCAAGTCGGAAGAGGCCTCGTGGTCCACCGGCATCGACTATGACGGCGGCAACCTGGCCCACCGTCCGTCGGTCAAGGGCGGCTATTTCCCCGTCCCGCCCACCGATTCCTTCCAGGACCTGCGTTCGGAAATGTGCCTGCTGCTGGAACAGCAGGGCGTGCCGGTCGAAGTGCACCACCACGAAGTGGCGGGCCCCGGCCAGCTGGAAATCGGCACCAAGTTCTCGACCCTGGTGCAGCGCGCCGACTGGAACCAGATCATGAAGTACACGATCTGGAACGTGGCCGCCGCCTACGGCAAGACCGCCACCTTCATGCCCAAGCCCGTCGTTGGCGACAACGGCTCCGGCATGCACGTCCACCAGTCCATCTGGAAGGACGGCCAGAACCTGTTCGCGGGCAACGGCTACGCCGGCCTGTCCGAATTCGCGCTGTACTACATCGGCGGCATCATCAAGCACGCCCGCGCGCTGAACGCCATCACCAACCCCGGCACGAACTCGTACAAGCGCCTGGTTCCGCACTTCGAAGCCCCGGTCAAGCTGGCCTACTCGGCCCGCAACCGCTCGGCCTCGATCCGCATCCCGTACGTCGCCAACCCGAAGGGCCGCCGTATCGAGACGCGCTTCCCGGATCCGCTGGCCAACCCGTACCTGGCTTTCTCGGCCCTGATGATGGCCGGCCTGGACGGGGTGATGAACAAGATCCACCCCGGCGACCCGGCCGACAAGAACCTGTACGACCTGCCGCCCGAGGAAGATGCGAAGATCCCGACCGTGTGCTCGTCGCTCGACCAGGCCCTGGAAGCGCTCGACAAGGATCGCGAGTTCCTGACCCGTGGCGGCGTGTTCAGCAACGCCATGCTCGACGCCTACATCACCCTGAAGATGGAAGAAGTCACGCGTTTCCGCGCCACGACCCACCCCGTCGAGTTCGACATGTACTACGGCCTCTGATCAGGACCTGATCAGTCGTCGGCAACGAAAAACGGGGCGTTCGAACGCCCCGTTTTTATTGGCCATGACCCATTTGCAGCCAGATCCTTCCCCTTATCCGGCCGACGCCTTTGCCGCGTTCGAGCTGCTGTCCAGCGCCATCCTCGTCATCGACGACGACGGCCTGATCCGCTATGCCAACGCGCCGGCCGAGGACTTGTTCGAGGTCTCGGTGCGGCAGTTGTACGCGGTCCAGGCCGGCGACCTGTTCCGCGACGGCGAGCAGCTGCGCCAGTCGCTGGAAGAGGCCCGCCGGCACCTGTTCGCCGACAAGCGGCAGATACTGGAGATCGATCGCCTGGGGCGCGAACCGACCCAGGTGTCGGTGACCGTGGTCGCGCTGGACGGCCAGCCGTGGCCGGCGCTGATCGAGTTGCGCGAGATCGAGCAGCAGCTGAAGGTGGACCGCGAGGAGCGCCTGCTCGAGCAGGCGCAGGCCAATCGCGAGCTGCTGCGCAACCTGGCGCACGAGATCAAGAATCCGCTGGGCGGGCTGCGCGGCGCGGCGCAATTGCTGGAAGCCGAGCTGTCCGACCCCGCGCTGATCGAATACACCCAGGTCATCATCCAGGAGGCCGACCGCCTCCAGACCCTGGTGGATCGCCTGCTGGTGCCGCACCGCGCGCCGCGTATCGTCGGCGACGTCAACATCCACGAGGTGTGCGAACGCGTGCGGTCGCTGGTGCTGGCCGAGTATCCGAACGGGCTGCGCATCGTGCGCGACTACGACGCGGCGATTCCCGAGTTCCGGGGCGACAAGGCGCAGTTGATCCAGGCTGTCCTGAACGTGGTGCGCAACGCCGCCGAGGCGCTGTCGGCGCGTATCGCGGCCGGCGATGCCGAGATCACGCTGCGCACCCGTGTGGCGCGTCAGGTCACGCTGGCCAAGCAGCGGTTCAGGCTGGCATTGGAATTGCATGTGATGGACAACGGTCCGGGGATTCCCCCTGAATTGCTGGACCGGATCTTCCACCCGCTGGTGTCCGGACGTGAAGGCGGCAGCGGGCTGGGGTTGACCTTGACTCAGACTTTCGTGCAGCAGCACGAGGGTGTGATCGAATGCGACAGCCGGCCGGGACTGACTGATTTCCGCCTGCTGTTGCCCCTACCTTGACCGAAGAATTGGATGGATTTTTTTTCCCGAGCGTACCTAGGAAGGCAGCGATGAAACCGATCTGGATCGTAGATGATGACCGTTCGATCCGCTGGGTGCTCGAAAAAGCCTTGGCCCGCGAGAACCTGCCCAGCCGCAGCTTCGGTACGGCGCGCGAGGCCCTGGACGCCCTGAACGACGACGTGCCGCAGGTGCTGGTGACCGACGTCCGGATGCCCGGCGCCGGCGGCATCGAACTGCTGCAGGCGGTCAAGCGGCGTTTCCCGGCGCTGCCCGTCATCGTCATGACGGCGTATTCGGATCTCGAGAGCGCGGTGTCGGCTTTCCAGGGCGGCGCCTTCGAATACCTGCCCAAGCCCTTCGACGTGGATACCGCGACCGAACTGATCCGGCGCGCCGTCGAGGAAAGCCTGCGCGAGGAGGCCTCGGCCGACGAGACCCTGGTCGGCACGCCCGAGATCCTGGGCCAGGCGCCGGCCATGCAGGAAGTGTTCCGCGCCATCGGCCGCCTGTCGCAGTCGCAGGTCACGGTCATGATCACCGGCGAGTCGGGCAGCGGCAAGGAACTGGTGGCGCGCGCACTGCATCGGCACAGTGCCCGGGCCTCCGGCCCCTTCGTGGCGATCAATACCGCCGCGATTCCGCGCGACCTGCTGGAGTCCGAGCTGTTCGGCCATGAGCGCGGCGCCTTCACCGGCGCGCAGAGCATGCGCCGCGGCCGCTTCGAGCAGGCCGATGGCGGCACGCTGTTCCTGGACGAGATCGGCGACATGCCCGCCGAATTGCAGACGCGCCTGCTGCGCGTGCTGTCGGACGGCAGTTTCTATCGCGTGGGTGGGCACAGCCCGGTGCATGCCAACGTGCGCGTCATCGCGGCCACGCACCAGCCGCTGGAAGAACGCGTCAAGCAGGGCCTGTTCCGCGAGGACCTGTTCCACCGGCTCAATGTGATCCGGCTGCGCCTGCCGCCGCTGCGCGAGCGGGCCGAGGACATCCCGCTGCTGGCCCGCCATTTCCTGGCGCGCAGCGCGCGCGACCTGGGCGTCGAACCCAAGCGCTTCACGCCCGCCGCGCTGGCGGCCTTGTCGCGCTTTCCGTTTCCCGGCAACGTGCGGCAGCTCGAGAACGTCTGCCACTGGCTGACCGTGATGGCGCCGGCGCAGACGGTGGACGTGCAGGACCTGCCGCCCGAGCTCCTGGAGAAGATGCCGGCCGACGGCCATGCCGCGCCGGCGCCGGGGGCCGCCGCCACGGTGCAGGCGCTGACGCCGGAGCGTGGCGTGCTGGCCGCGCCGGGCGCCGAGGCGGCGCGCACCGCCGGTGGCGTCGCCGTGGCCGAACGCCCGAACCCGTGGCTGAGCGGCCTGCAAAGCGACGTCGAGCAACGGCTTCAACGGGGCGAGCCCGACATCATGCAGACCCTGACCCGCCAGTTCGAAAGCATGCTGATCGCGACCGCGCTGCGCGCTACCCGAGGCCGCCGGATCGAGGCGGCGCTCAAGCTGGGCATCGGTCGCAACACCATCACGCGCAAGATCCAGGACCTGGGGCTGGACGACGACGATTGAGCCGGCGGCGCTGGCGGCGGCCGGCCGTGCCGTCAGCCCAGCGCCGTGTCCAGCAGCATCATGATGACGAAGCCCACCATCAGTCCGCAGGTGGCATAGACCTCGTGCCCCTTGCGGTGCGACTCGGGGATGATCTCGTGGCTGATCACGAACAGCATCGCCCCGGCCGCGAAGCCCAGTCCCCACGGCAGCAGCATCGCGGAGTAGGAGATGACCGAGGCGCCGACGACGGCCGCGATCGGCTCGACCAGCCCTGTCAGCGCACCCAGCACGAACGCGAAGCCCTTGCTGTAGCCGATGCCCAGCAGCGCGACGGCGACGACCAGCCCTTCGGGCACGTCCTGGATCGAGATGCCCGTGGTGAGCGCCGAGGCGCGCAGCGGATCGGTGCCGGCGAAGGCCACGCCTATGGCCAGGCCCTCGGGCAGGTTGTGCAGGGCGATGGCGAACACGAACATCCACGTGCGGCGCACGGCCAGGGGCGAGTGCTTGCCTTCCACGCCCTTGATGAAGTGCTCGTGGGGCAGGTAGCGTTCCATCGCCAGCAGCAGGGCGGCGCCCAGCAGGATGGCCGCGCCCATCATCATCCCCGCGCCCCAGGGGCCGGCACCTTGCAGCCTTGCCGCTTCTATGCCCGGGACCACCAGCGAGAAGGCGCTGGCCGCCAGCATGACGCCCGCGCCGAAGCCGAACAGGCTGTCCTGCACGCGGTCGGACAGGCGTTGGGAGAACAGCACGGGCACCGCCCCCAGCGCCGTTGCGCCGGCGGCCATCATGCCGCCTATCAAGGCTTCCAGCACCACCGGGTCGGTGGCCATCCGCACCCACAGTTGCCGCCCCAGCACGGCCAGGCCCAGCAGCGCGATGGCGGCGCCCACGGTCCTGCGCAGCACCTGTCCGGAGGAAGCGGTCCGGCTGGCCGTCGTCATGGAAGCCTCAGCTTTGGACCTGTTGGTAGCGCCGTTCGACTTCATCCCAGTCCACCACGTTGTAGAAGGCGGCGATGTATTCGGGACGCCGGCTCTGGTAGCGCAAGTAGTATGCATGCTCCCACACGTCCAGACCCAGTATCGGGGTGTTACCAGCCATGAGCGGCTGTTCGGGTTGTCCGTGCTTTCCACGGCCACCTTGCCTTGTGGCTTCACGCTCATCCATGCCCAGTCGCTGCCGAAGCGTGCCAGCGCGGCCGGCGTGGCCGCCGACATTGTTGCGGATGGCCGTGCGCAGGGGCTCGGGTGCCAGGCCGATACCGGCCACCAAGGCTTCCACGGAAGAGGCGGCATCCGTCCCATTAACGCTGAGACGTGAGCCGACGCAGGACGTCCAGAAGCTTCACCGCAGGCTGGGGCAATAGCCCGTGGCTTCGCCGATAGACCTGCAATTGGCGGCGCTTGACCACGCCGGCCACCGGTAGCCGGTCTATCCAGCCAGCCTGCCGTTCCGGCTCGTACAGCGGTTCAGCCAGCCATCCGAGGAAGCCGCCGTGCGAAATCAGGCTCTTGTTCGTGATGTTCGAGCGGGTCTTGACGATTACCTCCGGCATGGGCAATCCGGCCTTGGCGAACTCTTTGGACAAGTCCTCGTAGGGGGCGGTCCCTTCGGGCGAGAGTACCCACTTGTAGTCCAGGGTGTCTGCCAGGGTGATGACGTTGTTGGCGCGGAGGGGATGTGACGGGGCCGCGACGATGTAGCTCGCGTCTTCCCAATGGCAATCCGGGATTGCGCAGATATCGGGGCTGGCCGGCATGGAAGCGCCCACGGTAAGGTCGACCTCCCGGTTGACGAGCGCATCGACGAGCACGTCGGCGATTCCTTCGACGATATGCACCTGCAGCTTGGGCCATTGTTCCAGTACCTGGGCGATGGCTTGAGGCAGGATTTGTCCGACCGCGCTGGCGATCGCACCGACGCGGATCGTACCGCGCGCCAGGCCGCGCAGTTCGTCGATTTCTTCGGTAGCGGCCTCGGCTTCTTTCTGGATCAACGCGGCGCGGGGCAGCAGGGTCTCGCCCGCGGCGGTCAGCTTCATGCCGGTCAGGTAGCGCTCGAACAGCGGCATGCCGATCTGCTCTTCCAGCTTGCGTATGGTCCGGCTCAGGGCCGGCTGGGTGATGTTGAGTTTCTGGGCTGCGCGCCCCAGAGTGCCGTACTGGGCAACCGCAAGAAAGGCATCGAGGGGGCGGATGTGGATGGTCATGCCGAAACTTAATGGCGCCCACCGGAAAAAGCAATATTCAGTGCCGCTCTGCCTTACGCATACTCCGCGCATCGTAAACGAGGAGCCAGGAGCGCAAGCAGTGAGGAGCATCATCGTTACAGGAGCCGCCAGAGGCATAGGGCTGGCGTTCGCACGACGTTTCGCGGCCGACGGGTTCGACGTCGCCATTCTCGATAGCACGGGCGCCGAGCAAGCCGCGGCATCTATGGCGCGCGAGGGACTGAGCGCTACCGGCTATTCCGGCGACGTGACGGAGGAGGCGGATTGGATGCGCATCGTCGAAGACCTGTCCGCGAAAGGGAATGCGCTCTACGGACTGGTCAACAACGCGGCGATGTTCGCGAGCCTGCCCATGCAGCCGTTCACGCAGATTTCCAAGGAAGACTGGATGCAGGTCATGGCGGTCAATACCGCGGGTCCGTTCCTGGGCATCAAGGCATGTTCGCCAGCCATGCGAGCGGGCGGCGGTGGGCGTGTGGTGAACATCGCGTCCACCTCGCCCTTGAAGGGCGTGACCGGGATGCCTCACTACGTGGCCAGCAAGGGCGCGGTGATCGCGCTCACGCGAAGCCTGGCCAGGGAACTGGGCCCAGCGGGCATCACGGTCAATGCGATCGCCCCGGGATTCACGCTGTCGGACGGCATCCTCACGAACAAGGAGCATGTCGATCAGTTCCGCGACGTGGGCAAGAGCGCGCGGGCGTTGAAGCGGGACCAAATGCCGGAAGACCTGGTCGGCGCGGCTTCGTTCCTGCTGGGGCCCGATGCGGCATTCATGACGGGTCAGACGCTCGTCGTCGATGGTGGAGCCATTTTCGTCTGATCACAAAAACCATCAGAAACCTGGAGTCGAGACCATGAAAAAAACAATCACGGCCGCTGCCGCGGCATTCATGCTAGCGAACACGCCGGCCTTTGGCCAGGCGTCGAAATATCCTGCCAAGCCGGTCCGCATCGTGTCGGCGTTTTCCACTGGATCGGGGGCCGACGCGATGTTGCGCATCGTGGCCGATCGCCTGTCCAAGGCATGGGGCCAGGCCGTCGTCGTCGAGAACAAGCCAGGGGGCACGGGTTTCATCGCGGCCGCCGACGTCATGCGCTCGCCAGCCGACGGCTATACGCTCTTCCACGCGGATGGCCTCAACTTCACCGCGGTGCCGCATCTCTACAAGAAGATACCCTACGACGCCCAGAAGGATTTCGTGCCGGTGATTCCTTTGCATCACAGCAACTTTTTCATCGCCGTGTCGTCGCAGTCGAAATGGAACAGCGCCGGCGATCTGCTGGCAGCGGCGAAGGCAGCCCCCGGCAGGGTGACATACGGCTCCTGGCAAATCGGGAGTGTGGCGCATTTGGCGGGTGCGGCATTGGAGACCGCCTCGGGCACCCATATGACGCATGTTCCGTTCAAGGACGTAGGCCAGCTGTATGCCTCGGTAGCCAACGGCGACGTCGATTGGGCGTTCGGGACGCCGGGCAGTGCCGGTCCTTTGCAGCAGGCAGGCAAGCTCAAGTTCATCGGCTGGGCCGGCACGGAGCGTCTTGCCACCTATCCGGACGTGCCGCTGGTTGGTGAAAGCGGCGGGCCGGCGGGGTTCCAGGTGTCGGGATGGGTGGGGCTGTTTGCGCCGGCAGGTACGCCCAAGACGCTGGTCGATCAGGTCAACAAGGATGTGACCGCCCTCTACAGCCAGGCGGACATTCCGCCGAAGATGATCCAGTTCGGCTACATGCCGCTGCTGATCAAACCTCAGGAAGTCTCGGCGCTGATCCGCAAGGAGTCCGAGGCTTACGCGAAGATCGTGAAGGAAAACAACCTGACGCTGGACCAGTAGGCGCGGTCGTGTCCGGACCGACCGTCGGGAAATCTTTGAGGATGGAATCTTGAAACTGGGAAATACCGATACATACCGGCAGCCGGAACTGCTGATCGGGGGCGATCCCCGGGGGCTCGATGGCCGGGATGCCATGCCGGTCGTGAATCCGGCGACCGGCGGTGCGCTGTGTCTGCTTCCGCTGGCAAGCCGGCAGGACCTGGACGATGCGCTTGAAGCCGCGCAAAGGAGCTTCACGGAATGGAGGCGGGTGGCGCCGGTCGATCGGGGGCGGATCCTGCGCCGGGCGGCCGACCTGATGCGCGGCAGCGTCGAGCGGATTGCCCGGCTGATCACCCTGGAGGTCGGCAAACCCATTGCCGAGTCCCGCCAGGAGGCGGCGCTGGCCGCGGAGACGCTCGACTGGTTCGCGGAAGAGGGGCGCCGCGCGTATGGGCGGATACTGCCATCGGGACTGGGCAAGACCCAGTTCATGGTGGTCAAGGAGCCGGTGGGGCCCGTGGCGGCATTCGCGCCCTGGAATTTTCCAACGGTCAACGCGGCCCGCAAGATAGGTTCGGCGCTGGCGGCTGGGTGCCCCTGCATTCTGAAGCCAGCGGAAGAGGCACCCGCGGCGGCGCTGGAAGTGGCCAGGGCACTGCTGGAGGCCGGCCTGCCGCGCGGAGTCCTGTCTGTCGTGTTCGGCGTGCCAGCGGAGGTTTCCGAGCATCTTCTGGCATCGCCGATCATACGGAAGGTGTCCTTCACCGGATCCATTCCCGTCGGGCAACATCTGATGAAACTCGCCGCGGCCTCCGGCAAGCGGACCACCATGGAGCTGGGCGGACATGCGCCGGTGCTTGTGTTCGGCGATGCCGATGTCGAGCAAGCGCTGGATTTGGCCGTTGCCTCGAAATACCGGAATGCCGGCCAGGTGTGTGTAAGTCCGACACGTTTTTATATCCACGAAAGCATCCATGAACGCTTTGTCCAGGGTTTCGAGCAGCGGGTGCGGACCATTTCGGTAGGCGACGGGCTGGCCGAAAGTACCCGCATGGGGCCGCTAGCGCACGATAGGCGCAGGGCTCCCCTGGAAAGCCTGATCGAAAATGCGCTGGGCGGCGGCGGCCGCCTCGTCAGCGGTGGCAAGGCCATCGAGTCGGGTGGTTATTTCTTCGAGCCGACGGTACTCGCCGACGTGCCGGAGTCCGCCAGGGTGATGAACGAAGAGCCTTTCGGCCCCCTGGCGCTGTTGAACGCCTTCACGTCGACGGACGAGGCGATCGCACGGGCGAACCGGCTGCCATTCGGCCTGGCAGCATACGCCTTCACCCGCTCGACGGACGTGGTGAGGCGGGTATCCCAGGAGGTCGAGGCCGGCATGCTGGGTATCAATTCCTTCATGATCTCGGTTCCCGATGCGCCATTTCTGGGAATCAAGGAAAGCGGCCATGGTGCTGAGAATGGCATCGAGGGGCTCGAAGCCTGCCTGGTGACCAAGCTGGTTTCCGTGGCTTGATCAGGATGCGGGTGCGTGCATGCCCCGCACGATGCCCACCACCGCGGCGACCAGGAAATCCAGGTCGTCCCGGCCTATGGTGAAGGCCGGCGTCAGGTAGACGATGTTGCCGAAGGGCCGTACCCAGACGCCGGCGTCGACCAGCCTGGCACGCAGGGCGTCGCGGTCGAACGGTCCGGCCAGCTCGACCGCGGCGATGGCGCCCAGCACGCGGACGTCGCGCACCCACGGCAGGTCGCGGCAGGGAGCGAGGCCGGCTTCCAGCGCGCGGGACAGGGCCGCCACCTGTTCCAGCCGCGGTTCGCGTTCGAACAGGTCCAGCGAGGCGTTGGCGGCGGCGCAGGCCAGGGCGTTGCCCATGAAGGTGGGGCCGTGCATCAGGGCGTGGCCGGGATCGTCGGACCAGAAGCCGTCGAACACGCGTTGGCTGGCCACGGTGGCGGCAAGCGGCAGGGTGCCGCCGGTCAGGGCCTTGGACAGCGTGATGATGTCGGGCCGCGCATCGGCCTGCTCGAACGCGAACATCGTGCCGGTGCGGCCGAAGCCGGTGAAGATCTCGTCGTAGATCAGCAGCAGGCCGTGGCGGTCCGCCAGCGCGCGCAGGCGGGCCAGCACTTGCGGCGGGTGCATCAGCATGCCGCCTGCGCCCTGGACCAGCGGTTCGACCAGGATGCCGGCCAGTTCGTGGGCGTGCCGGCGCAGCAGCGCGTCCAGCTCGGCTTCCGAGGCGTCGTCGCGCGGCAGCGGGGCGATCACGTGTTGGGTCAGGAGGCCGTGGAACAGGCTGTGCATGCCGTCTTCCGGATCGCAGACCGCCATCGTGCCGAAGGTGTCGCCGTGGTAGCCGCCGCGGAAGGCCAGGAAGCGCGAGCGCTGGCGCTCGCCCTGGTTGAGCCAGAACTGCACGGCCATCTTCATCGCCACCTCGACCGCCACGGAGCCCGAGTCGGTGTAGAACACGCGGTCGAAACCCGGGCCCAGCAGCGCGCACAGGCGCTGCGCCAGCCGCGCGGCGGGCTCGTGCGTCAGCCCGCCGAACATCACGTGGGGCATCGCATCGAGCTGGCCGCGCACGGCCCGGGCGATGGCGGGATGGTTGTAGCCATGGCAGGCGGTCCACCACGAGGCCACGCCATCCACCAGGCTGCGGCCGTCGGCCAGTTCGATGCGGCTGCCGTGGGTACGGACCACGGGCAGCGGCGGCGCGGCGGTCTTCATCTGGGCATAGGGCAGCCAGACGTGGCGGGCGCCGTCGGCGACCCAGGCGGATGGGGGTGTGCGCATGTTCGTCCTGCGCCGGCCGCGGCGCCAGGCCGGGCCGGTCGTTCCTCTACAATGACATGCATTCTACGGTGCGGGCGTCCCCAGGCGCATCGCCGGACCATGTCTATATTCGATTCCCTGTTCGCCCAAGAGCTCGACCGCGCGGTCCAGCGCCAGACGCGGCGCCGTTTGCGCACCACCGCCGCGCCGCGCGGCGGGCGCGTGACGTTCGAAGGCCGCGACGTCGTCGATTTCTCCAGCAACGATTATCTGGGCCTGGCCGGCCACCCCTTGCTGGCCGAACGCGTGGCCGAATGGACCGCGCGCCATGGCGCAGGCGCGCGCGCCTCGCGCCTGGTGTCGGGCAACCTCGACCTGCACCTGGCCGTCGAGGCCAAGCTGGCCCGTTTCAAGGGCACCGAGGCGGCGCTGCTGTTCGCCTCGGGCTGGCAGGCCAACGCCGCCGTGCTGCCGGCCTTGCTGCGCCTGCCGGGCCAGGGCGACCCGCTGGTGTTCTGCGACCGGCTGAACCATGCCAGCCTGCACCACGGCTGCCAGGCCGCCGGCGTGCGGCAGATACGTTTCCGGCACAACGATCTCGATCACCTCGATGCACTGCTGGCCGAGCGGGCCGGCCAGCCCGGCCCGCGCCTGATCGTGACGGAAAGCGTGTTCAGCATGGATGGCGACCGTACCGACGTGGCGGCGCTGTGTCGGGTGGCCGAACGCCACGGCGCCTTCGTCTACCTGGACGAGGCCCACGCGACCGGCGTGCTGGGGCCGCGGGGGGCCGGGCTGGCAAGCCTGGGCGACGGCAGGGTCGATCTGGCCATGGGCACCTTCAGCAAGGCCATGGGCGGTTTCGGGGCCTACGTGGCGGGATCGCGGCAATTGTGCGACTACCTCGTGAACACCTGCTCGGGGTTCATCTACACCACCGCCTTGCCGCCGCCCGTGCTGGCCGCCATCGATGCCGCGCTCGATCTGGTGCCCGGCATGGAAAGGGAAAGGCAGCGGTTGGCGGGGCTGGGCGACGGACTGCGGCGGGCGCTGGCGGACCAGGGCCTGGAGACGGGCGCTTCGTCGACGCAGATCGTGCCCGCCGTCGTGGGTGAAGCGGGCGCGGCGCTGGCCCTGAGCGACGGCCTGCGCGAGCGCGGCCTGCTGGCGGTGGCGATCCGTCCGCCCACGGTGCCGGCGGGCACGAGCCGGCTGCGGATCGCGCTCAGCGCCGCGCATGATGAAGAGGACGTGGGGCGGCTGGTCCGCGCCATCGCCGACCTGCGCACGCAAGCCGCGAGCGCGAGCGGAGGCCGGTCATGACCGGCGGCGCGCGCCTGCCGCTGGTGTTCCTGCATGGCTGGGGATTCGATGCCTCGACCTGGGCGCCCATGCGCGCCCACCTGGACGGCTGGGAGGTCCATGCCGACGACGCAGGCTATTTCGGGCCAGCCGTGGCCGCCGAACGCCCGGCCGCCTACGTGGCCGTGGGGCATTCGCTGGGCGCCATGCGCGGCCTGGAAGACGAGGGCGGTGGTTGCCGCGGCTTCGTCCTGATCAACGGCTTTGCGCGTTTCGCGGCCTCCGGCGATTTTCCCGCGGGAGTCGCCCCCAGGGTGCTGGACCGCATGCTGGCCCGTCTGGCGGCCGATCCCGTCGCCGTGGTGGGCGAGTTCCGCCGGCGCTGCGGTGCCGATGGCGCCGTCGATGCGGCTAAGCTGGACGAGGCCGCCCTGGCCGCCGGCCTGCGCTACCTGCGTGAAGGCGATGCGCGCGCGGCCTGGGCCGGCCGGCGCGTCCCGGCCTGCGTCCTGGCGGGCGACGCCGATGCGGTCGTCACGCCGGCGCTCACGGCTGCCTCGTTCGGGGACCGGGTCTCGTGGTGCGCCGGCGGCGGGCATTTGCTGCCCCTGACGCATCCCGAGTGGTGCGCCGGCCAGGTCCGCGCGTTCGCGAGTGAACTGGCAAGCGCCGTGGACCACGCATGACGGGGCCGGTCCATGGGCGAGTGGTGGCGCGCCGCTTCGGCGATGCGGCGGGACGCTACGAACGGCACGCGGGCTTGCAGCGCGACGTGGCCGAAGAACTGGCCGCGCGCATCGCCCGCCTGCCGCTGCCGGAGCGCCCGCGCATCCTGGAGATAGGTTGCGGCACGGGATTCCTGGCCCAGGCCCTGGCGCGCCGGCTGGGGCCGGCATGCTGGACGCTGACGGACGTCTCGCCCGCCATGCTGGAGACCGCACGGCGGCGCCTGGCACTGCCCGGCACATGCCGTTTCGCGGTCATGGACGGCGAGCATCCCGATACGGGACTGGGCGAATTCGACCTGATCTGCTCCAGCATGGCGGTGCAATGGTTCGGCGACCTGGACGCGGGGCTGGCGCGGCTGGGCGGCCTGCTGGCCCAGGGCGGCTGGATGGCGGTGGCCACGCTGGCCGACGGTACCTTCGCCGAGTGGCGCGCGGCGCATGCGGACCATGGGATGGATGCCGCGGTCCGCGACTATCCCCGTCCGGCGGACATCGGCGCCGCGCTGCCCGGCCTGCGCCGTTTCATGCAGGCCGAAAGACGGGTGCAGCCGCATCGCGACGGCATGGCGTTCCTGCGCGGGCTCAAGGCGATAGGCGCGGATGCGCCCGCGCCGGGCCGCCGTCCGCTGCCGCCCGCGATGTTCAAGCAGATACTGCGCAGTTTCGACACACGGGGGGCAAGCGTGACCTACCATCTGGCCTACGGCACCTGGAACAAGAGCGACGCGCCGCGCGGCGTATTCGTGACCGGCACCGACACCGGCATCGGCAAGACGCTGGTGTCGGCGGTGCTGGCGCACGCCTGGCAGGCCGACTACTGGAAGCCTCTGCAAACCGGCGTGGCGACGGAGCCCGACGACACCGGCACGGTGGCACGGCTGGCCGATCTTCCGCCCGAGCGCATCCACGCGCCCCACGCGGTGCTGCAGGCGCCGCTGTCGCCCTGGGCGGCCGCGCGCGAGGAAGGCGTGACCCTGGACATGGCCGGCATCGAGCTGCCCGACACGCGCGCGCCGCTGGTCGTGGAGGGCGCCGGCGGGCTGCTGGTTCCCATCGACGACCGCGCCACCATGATCGACCTGATCGTCCGCCTGGGGCTGCCGGTGGTGCTCGTGGCGCGCAGCACGCTGGGCACGCTCAATCACACGCTGCTGTCGCTGGAGGCGCTGCGCGCGCGCGGTATCCCGGTGGCGGGCGTGGTGATGAGCGGAGAGCCCTCGGCCGGCAACCGGCTCGGCATCGAGCAGTTCGGCAAGGTGCGCGTGTTGGCCGAAATCCCGCATCTGCCCAGGGTCGATGCCGACGCGGTGGTGGCCCTGGCGCGCGGCATCGAGCCGCTGGACCGGGTGCTGCGGGCGGCCGGAACCGCGCGCGCCTGAAACCGGCCCTCAGCGCCTGCCGGCGTCCTGGCCGTACAGCATGCGCACGTGCTTGCGCATGTGCTGGAGATAGGCGCTGACCGCCTGCGGCAGGCGCCGGCGGCCCAGCACGCAGACGTCCACGCAGGTCTTGCCCAGGATGGGATGCGACAGCGGGATGCTGACCAGGTCGCCCGCATCCAGTTCATGATGGATGGACATGTGCGACAGGATGGTGATGCCGCCCTGGTTGCGCGCGTAATTCTTCATGGCGGCGATGGAGTTGGTCACCATGGCGGGTGCCACCCGCAGGCGTTCGCCCGCGCAGATGGAGTCGATCAGCCGGCGTATGCCGAAGTCCGAGGCAGGCAGCGCCGTGCGGTGGTTCATCATCTCGCGCAGCGAGATCGCCTTGCGGCGCGCCAGTTCGTGCGTGGGCGCCATCACCGCCTCCAGCGGCGCCGAAATGCGCAGCGCGCATTCGATGGCGTCGTGCGGCGTGGGGGTGAACGCCAGGCCAAGGTCGGCGTCGCCGCTGGTGACCGCGGCCAGCGTGGTCTCGGTGCCGGCCACGACGATCTCGAAGGTCACGCCGGGATAGCGCTGCTGGAACCCGGCCACGGTCTGGGTCACGAACTCGATCTGGCCTTCGGTGGAATACAGCTTCACGTGGCCGTTGCGCAATCCCTTCAGCGCCTCGAGCTCGGCCAGCATGCGCCGCTGGCCGTGCAGCACTTCCTCGGCATAGTGCAGGCAGACCTCGCCCGCGGGCGTCAGCACGACGCCGCGGCTGGACCGGTCCAGCAGCTTGATGCCCAGTTCGCCTTCCAGGCGCTTGATGTGCTTGCTCAGGGCCGATGGCGCGATGTCGAGCCGCTCCGATGCTCGCCGTATGCCCTTGCATACCGCGACTTCATAGAAGCTGGCCAGGTCAGCCGGATTCATGCAGGTTCCCCATGTCGGTGCCGTGCACCGGCCTCGTGCGACCGGTGTCCAAGGATGTAGCGTCGCATGCCCCGGTCTCGTGCGGGTGTTCTCGTATCGAGAACATGGTGTGCGTGTCCCTTGTCTTGTTGGGGGGAAGGGATCTCCCGATAATTTTTTTGCCGCCGAGCCGCCCGGCAAGACCGGCGCCAACGTGGCGCAGCAGCCGGGCGGTTCGTCCGTTTCCCGCCAGTCATTATCGAGGCCCCTCATGTCCACAAGCAAGATTTTCATGTCCGACGCCGTCGCCAAACCCAAGGCGCCGCTCTCGCACGCGGTCGTCGCCGGAGACTTCGTCTTCGTCTCGGGCACCACGCCCTTCGACGCCAATCGCGAGCTGGCGCCGACCTTCTCCGAGCAGATGCACCAGGTGATGAAGAACCTCAGGCAGATCCTGGGCGAATGCGACAGCTCGCTCGACAAGGTGGTCAAGGCCAACGTGATCCTGACCGACATCAGCCGCTTCAACGAGATGAACGAGATTTATCGCGGCTATTTCCAGGAAGGCAAGTTTCCCGCCCGCACCACCATCGAGGCACCCCTGGCGATCGCCGGGATGATGCTGGAGATCGAGGTCGTGGCGACCCGCTAGGCCGGCTGGCGGCGCACGGCTCCCGCGCGCCGCCGATGCTTCTTTCCCTTTTTCGCTCAAGGTATCGAACATGAAGATGTCGTTGAGTTCGTCGCTTTTCGCGCGGCGCGCCACCGGTGCCGTGCTTGCCTGCGCCGCCGCGGTCTGTGCCGCCACTGCCACGGCGGCCGACACCTATCCCAGCCGTCCCATCAAGATCATCGTGCCTTTCGCCGCCGGCGGCGGCAGCGACGTGACTGCGCGGCTGATCGGCAGGAAGCTGCAGGAGGCCTATGGCCAGGCCGTCGTCGTCGAGAACCAGCCGGGCGCCAGCACCCAGATCGCGACCCGCAACGTGATCCGGTCGGCGCCCGACGGCTACACGCTGCTGCTGGCGACTACTTCGGTCGTCAACAACACGCACCTGTATCCCAAGCTCGACTACGACGCCATGAAAGAGCTGGTGCCGGTGGTGGGCATCGTCGACGTGCCGCCGTTCCTGGCCGTGGGGCCCGGCATCAAGGCGACCAACGTCAAGGACTTCATCGCCGAGATCAAGGCCAAGGCCGCCACCGAGAAAGGCGTGACCTTCGGTTCGGCCGGCCCCGGCAGCACGCTGCACCTGGCTTCCGAATGGCTGGTCAAGCAGCTCGGCATCAAGGCCGTGCATTCGCCCTACAAGGGCAGCGGCCCGGCATCGGTGGCGCTGGCGCAGGGCGACATCGACTTCAGCTTCGACAACATCCCGCCGCTGCGTCCCATGGTGGATGCGGGCAAGGTGCGCCTGTTGATGGTGGGCGCGCGCAACCGCTTCCCGAGCACTCCGGCGCTGCCGACCCTGAAGGAGTCGGGACTGCCGGACGAGGAACTGTCCAGCTGGTTCATCCTGATGGCGCCGGCGCAGACCCCGCCCGCCGTGGTCGCGTCCATCAACAGCGAGGTGAACAAGATCCTGAAGAAGCCGGACGTGCGCAGTTCGCTGATCGATCTGGGGCTTGCGCCCATGGACACCTCGGTGGACGATCTGAAGAAGCGCATGAGCAATGACTTCAACATGTGGGGCGGCATCATCAAGGATGCCAAGGTGACGCTGGAGTGAGCATGGGGGAAAGCAAGGTCGACGGTGGCTACGCCCATATCGGGCGGCCGCTGGCCCGGGTGGAGGATGCCCGCCACCTGGCAGGCGGGGGCGCCTTCGTGGCGGACATCCAGGTGCCGGAATGCCTGGAAGTGGCGTTCTGCCGCAGCCCGGTGGCCCATGGCCGCCTGAAGGGCGTGACGCTGCCGCCGGAATTGCCGGCCGGGACGTTCTGGACCACGGCCGACATCGCCGGCCTGGCCTTGCCCATCTACTGCGCGCTGTTGCGTCCGGAGTTCAACGGCGCGCCGTATCCGCTGCTGGCCGACGGCAAGGTGCGTTTCGCCGGCGAGCCCGTGGTCCTGGCGCTGGGCGCGACCCGCGCCGAGGCCGAGGAGCGCGCCGAGCAGGTGCAACTGGACATCGAGCCGCTGGCCGCGGTGGTCGATGCCTGGGACGAGGTCGAACATCCGGGCGTGCCGCTGCACGACCACCTGGACTCCAACCTGGTCATGCGCATCGGCCGCGCGCTGGGCGATGCGCAGGCCATCATCGACGACCCCGCCGCGCGAGGCCTGCGCCAGGTCACGCGCCGCCTGTCCATGGGGCGGGTGCTGGCCAGCCCGCTGGAATGCCGGGGCTGCCTGGCCTATCCGGATCCGGCCGGCGGCGTGGTCGTGCACGTGTCCAGCCAACGCCCGCACTTGATCCGCACCTTCCTGGCCGAACAGATTCCGGGCCTGACCGAAGCCGACATCCGCGTGGTCGTGCCGGACGTGGGCGGCGGCTTCGGCTCCAAGAGCAATCTGTATCCCGAGGAAGTCCTGGTGACGGCGCTGGCCTGGAAGCTGCGGCGGCCGGTGCGCTGGATCGAGGACCGCTACGAGCACTTCGTCGCCAGCAACCACAGCCGCCAGCACGAGCAGCGCATCACCGCCTATTTCGACGACACGGGCAGGATCCACGCGCTGGACGCGCTGGTGGTGGTGGACGCCGGGGCCTATTCGGCCAAGACCTCCACCGGCGCGATCGAGGCCAACATGGCCACCAACGTCATGCTCGGGCCCTACGACATCCGCAACTATCGCTTCGAGGCCGTCAGCATCCACACCAACAAGAGCCCCCTGGGGCCTTATCGCGGCGTGGGCCGTCCGGGCGGGTGCTTCGCGATGGAGCGCATCATCGAGGAGGTTGCCCGCGAACTGGGTGCCGACCCGCTGGACGTGCGCCGGGCCAACCTGATCTCGCCCGCGCAGATGCCCTATGTGTCGGCCACCGGACTGGCCTACGACTCGGGCAACTATCGCGAGGTCGTCGATGCCGCCGGGCGCTTCGTGGCCGAGAACTGGTCCGCCGCGCGACAGGCCGCCGACGGCGGCCGGGTGGGCGTGGGCTATGCGATGCTGGTCGAGCAGGCCGCGCACGGCGCCGAGGAATGGCGCCGCCGGGGCTCGCCGCTGATCTACGGCCACGAGTCGGCGCGGGCCACGCTGAACATGGACGGCACGCTGGTCATCGAGGTCGGCACGCTGTCGCACGGGCAGGGGCATTTCACCAGCCTGGCGCAGATCGCGGCCGAGATCACCACGCTGCCGGTCTCGGCCATACGCATACGCCAGGGCGATACCTCGGCGGCACCGTATGGCCTGGGCTCGGTCGCCTCGCGTTCCATCGTGATGGCGGGCGGGGCGGTGGCCATGGCCTGCCGCGACATCGTCGGCAAGGCGCGCGCCATCCATGCCGTGCTGCACGAGGCGGACGAGGCGCAGATCGAGGTGCGCGACGGCGCCTGCGTTTCGCCGCAAGGCACGACGTCCTTCGGCGACCTGGCGCGCATCGCCTACGTGGGCGTGAGCAAGCTGCCGCGCTCCATTTCCCCGGGCTTCTCGTTCCAGGCCGACTATCGGCCCAGCGTCGAGACCGGGACGTTTTCCTACACGCTGCATGCCGCGCGCGTCAGCGTCGACCCGGACACCGGCTTCGTCAGGATCCTGGACTACCTGGTCGTGGAGGACTGCGGCACGGTGGTCAACCCCCTGATCCTGGACGGCCAGATACGCGGCGGCGTCGCGCAAGGCATCGGCCAGGCCCTGTATGAAGAAATGATCTATGACAGCAACGGCCAGCCGCAGACCGTGACCTTCGGCGACTACGCCGTGCCCAGCGCGGTCGAGGTTCCGCCCATTTCCATCCTGCACTTCAGCACGCCGTCGCCCCATTCCGAGTTCGGCATGAAGGGCATGGGAGAAGGGGGGGCCGTGGCGCCGCCGGCGGCCATCGCCAATGCCGTGCGCGACGCGCTGGCGGACCTGGGCGTGGACGTGTGCCGCACGCCCATCACGCCCGACTACCTGCTGCGCCAACTGCACGAAGCCGGGCGGGGAGGCACGCGATGAAGCTGCCGCCTTTCGCGCTGCATGTGCCGCGCACGCTGGACGAAGCGCTGGCGCTGCGCGCCGCCCTGGGCAGCGATGCCAAGGTCCTGGCCGGCGGGCAGAGCCTGCTGCCCATGATGCGCTACCGCATGCTGCGCCCCTATGCGCTGATCGACATCACCCGGGTGGCGTCGCTGGCGAACCTGGACACCGCGCCGGCCGTGCGCATGGGCGCGGCCGTCACCCATGCCGACGTCGAACGGTGTACGCAGGCCGGGGCGCTGTTCGACCTGCTGCGCGCGCATGCCGCCGAGATCGCCTTCCTGCCGGTGCGTGGCCGGGGCACCGTGGTCGGCAGCCTGGTCCACGCCGATCCGGCGGGGGACTGGCCGCTGCTGCTGACCGCGCTCGATGCCTCGGTGGAACTGGCCAGCCTGCGGGGGCGGCGTGTCGTCGCCCTGCGCGATTTCATCCGCGGCGCCATGGACAGCGACGTGCAGGTGGACGAGATCGCGCTGGCGGCCACGCTGCCCGAGCGGGCATCGGGCCTGGTCCGATGGGGCCGGTGCAAGCTCATGCACCGGGCGGGCGAATTCGCCTCGGCCAGCGCACTGGCCCTGCAAGGCGCCGATGGCCAGTGGGCATGCTGGCTGGGCGCGATCGATCCTGGTCCGCTGGCCCTGCCGGCCACGGCGGCGCGCCTGGCGGCAGCCGGAGGCCCGACACCCGCCAGGCGCGACGTCGCGGCCTCGGCCCTGGACGAAATCCTGGCCGCCCGGCCGCACATCGATCCGCTGGCGGCATCCCGTCACGCGCAGGCGATGGCCCGGGCGGTCGAACAGGCATGGCAAGGAGTCGCCGCATGAAGATCACATTGACCGTGAACGGCCGCGAAACCGGACTCGACGTCGAACCCTCCGCGATACTGGCCGACGTGCTGCGCGAGCAGTGCCGGCAGACCTCCGTGCACCTGGGCTGCGAGCATGGCGTGTGCGGCGCCTGCAACGTCATCGTCGATGACCAGGTGGTGCGTGCCTGCCTGACGCTGGCGGGTTCGGTGGACGGCTGCTCGGTGACCACGCTGGAAGGCCTGTGCGATGCCACGGCCGACCGGCTGCGCCGGGCCTTCGGCGAACACCACGCCCTGCAATGCGGCTTCTGCACGCCGGGCATGGTCGTGAGCGGATACGACATCGTGCGCCGTGGCCAGTTGCGCGACGAACCGGCGATCCGCCAGTGCCTGTCCGGCAACATCTGCCGCTGCACGGGCTACCACGGCATCGTCGCGGCCGTCGTCGAAGTCGCCAACGAAGAACGACCCATCACCGAGGTGCAAGCGTGAAATCCTTCAATCCCTATGGCATCGTCGGCGCGGCCATCGTGCCGCACGCGCCGCAATTCCTGTCCCTGCCCGAGACCGAGGACCTTGAACAGGTCGCTCGCGTGCGCCGCTCGCTGGAAACCATAGGCGAGCGGCTGCGGGCGCTCGCGCCCGATTGCATCGTCATGGTGTCCAACGACCATGGCGATCACTTCGTCACCCATGGCGTGCCGCCGTTCTGCGTGCACGTGGCCGACGAGGCCGACGGCATGCACAAGCATCGCGGCATGTGGGCCATCGACGGCACCACCGGCTACGCCCTGGTCCCCGAAATGGAGCGGGCCGGCTTCGACCTGGCCTTCACCATGAACGCCAAGCTGCAGACGGCCTTCACCATACCCTACGAGTTCATGGGCTTCGGGCGCGACGTGCCGCTGGTGGCCCTGTTCGTCAACGCCTACGTGCCGCCCCAGCCCAGCGGGCGCCGCTGCTACGCCTTCGGCGCCGCCCTGCAGACCGCCTTGCAGCGCCTGGGCAAGCGGGCGCTGCTGATCGCCAGCGGCGGACTGTCCCACTATCCGGGCACGGTGCACTATCCGCATCCCGACCTGGAGACGGACCAGCGCATCTTCGCCGAAATCCAGGCGGGACATCTGACGCACCTGCTCAGCTACGACGACTGGGAGCTGGACCGCACCGGCAACGTCGAGCTGCGCGCGCCGCTGATCCTGGCCGGGGCGCTGGGCGAGAACCGGCCGCCGTTCACGGCGCTGCTGGAGCCGTCGTGGCACCACATCTATGCCTCGGCCGGCTGGGACCTGACCGAGCCGGCGCCGGCGCGCGATCCGCTGCGCTATCCGGCCATGCCGCCGGAACGGGCCAGGCTGGCCGAGGCGGTGCTGGCCCTGCGCACGCGGGCCGAGGCGGCGGAACGCTTCCTGGACGACCCCGCGGCCTTCTGCCGGCCCTTCCTCCTGGCGGACGACGAACGCCAGGCGCTGTGCGCCATGCAATGGGATGTCCTGCGCGACCGCTTCGGCATCCACGCCTTGCTGACCTCCGGCGCGGCCATGCAGATCGGCCTGGCCGCCAAGCGCCGACAGGCCGGATAGAGATTCTTCGCTTCAACATTTTCTTCGGGTATCGGGTATGAAACGCAAAGTAGAAATCGCCGGGGGCGGCATCGCCGGCCTGAGCGCCGGCGCGCTGTTCGCGCGCCGCGGCTGGGAAGTCAACGTCCACGAGCAGGGATCCGAGATCCGCGAAGTGGGGGCGGGCATCTATATCAAGAACAACAGCCTGGAGGTGCTGGAGAAGCTGGGCGTGCTGGACCGCATCCGCGGCCAGGGCACGGTACTCGAGCGGGCGCAGATCCAGTTCGCCGACGGCACGGTCAAGCAGGAGCGGCCGTTGCGGGACAAGTCCCGCGTCCATACCTTCGCCCGGCAGGTGCTGATCGAGGGACTGCGCGACGCCGCGCTCGAGGCCGGCGTGAACATCGTGACCGGCTCGCGGGTAACCGGCGCGCTGCCCGGCAAGGGCCTGCTGACCGCCGACGGCGGGCTGCACGAGGCCGACCTGGTCATCGCGGCCGACGGCGTGCATTCGGCGGTGCGCAATTCGCTGAAGATGGGCGGGGGCTTCACCGAGCTGCCGACCATCATCAACCGCTATCTGATCGAAGGCCGCGCCTTCACGCCCCAGCCCAAGACCGTGGAGCACTGGTCGGGCAACCGGCGCATAGGCGTGACGCCCTCGGGACCGGACCATACCTACGTCTACATGGTCGCCCCGGCCTGGGACGCCACGGCGGCGCGCTTTCCCATCGACGTCGGGGACTGGAGCCGGCGCTTTCCCAGGATCGCCGACCTGATGCCCGTGCTGCACCGGGCCGAGGGCACGCAATACCATTACGGCCTGGTCAAGTGTCCGAGGTGGAGCGCCGGCAACATCGCCATCCTGGGCGACGCCGCCCATGGCCTGCCGCCGACGCTGGGGCAGGGGGCGGGCCTGACGCTGATGAACGCCTACGCGCTGGCGCACCTGGTGGCCGACGCCGACGACGTCGCCGCCGCGGTGTCGGCCTGGGAGCAGCGCGTGCGCTTCATCAGCGATCGCACGCAGGCCTGGGCCGTGCGCTACGATTGGTTCACGCGCCAGTGGCCGACCTCGCTGGATTTCGCGCGGCCGCTGGTGGCCTGGAGCTTCGGCCAGTTCAAGTGCCTGAACGAACGCATGCGCGTGGCCGATCGCGGCCTGGCGCAGGCCGGCATAGACATGATGGGGGAAGCACGGCCATGATCATAGACGGCACCAAGACGCTGGCGGCGCCGCGCGCCCGGGTCTGGGAGGCGCTGGACGACCTGGACTTCCTGCGCCGGACGATTCCCGACTGCCGCGCCATCAGCCGCACCGACGACGGCGGCTACCGGGCCACGATCTCGGCGGGCGTGGGGCCCATACGCGCCAACTTCGAGGTGGCCTTCGCCCGCGCGGTGCAGGCGCAGCAGGAGCGCTTCACGCTGACGGGCCAGGGCTCGGCCGGCGTGGCCGGCGCCGCCGCCGGCAGCGTGGCCGTGACGCTGGAGGACATCGCCGGCGGTACCTTGCTGGCCTATCGCGCCGAGACCGAGGTGACCGGCAAGGTCGCCCAGCTGGGCGCGCGGATGATAGACGGCGCCGCACGCAAGTTCTCGGAGCAGTTCTTCGCGAACGTGCAGCGCGAATTGTCGGGCGGCGGGGCGCGGACGGCCGCGCCGGCAACCGGGGTCGCGGCCAGCGTCCATGCCGCGCCCGCGGCAGCCGCCGCTTCGCCGGCCGCGGGACGCTGGCAAGGCTGGTGGCTGCCCATCGCCTGCGGGGTGGGTTGCTTCGTCGGCACCTTCTGCGCCAACCTGCTGCGGTGACCGGATGACCAGGCCCGTTCCCCGTGCGGCCGTGTTCGGCCGGCGCCGCGCCATCGTCACCGGCCATCACCTGGCCAGCCAGAGCGCGCTGGATACCTTGCAGGCAGGCGGCTCGCTGGTCGATGCCATGATCTCGGCATCGGCCGTCCTGGCCGTCGCCTTGCCACATGCGACCTCGCTGGGCGGCTGCGGCATGATGCTTTATCACGACGCGGCCTCGGGCACGGTCCAGGCCCTGAACGGCACGGGCCGGGCGCCCGGACTGGCCAGTCCGGGTGTCTTCGCCGACGGCGTCATCGGTCCGCGCGGACCATCGACCTGGGTGGCGCCCGGACTCGTGCGCCTGTGGGACGAGGCGCACCGGCGCCATGGGCGATTGCCCTGGGCCTCGCTGCTGGCGGACGCCGTGCGCCACGCCGCGGACGGCATCGGGTGCTCCAGCGAGATTCATCGCAACCTCAGGAGCGCCAGGCCGGCCGTGGTCCGCCAGCCCGGCTTCGGCTCCCTGTTCGTGCCCGACGGCCGGCCGCTGGCGCCAGGGGACCTCCTGCGCCAGCCCGCCCTGGCCGATACCTTGAAACGCATCGCGCGCGATGGCGCCGACGCTTTCTACCAGGGACCCATCGCCCGCAGCCTGGACGCCTTTTCGCGCGCGCAAGGAGGCCTGCTGCGCATGGATGACATGCTGGCGCAGCGGGCCGGCTGGGCGCCACCGGTCAGCCTGTCCGTGCGGGACAGGCACATCCATGTCATGCCGCCGAATTCCCTGGGGGTGTTGATGCTGGCCCAGCTCGATGCGCTGGCGCCGTACCTGGACGAGCCCGAAGGCCAGCGCGCCTATGCGCAGATCCAGATCGCGCGGCTATGCCTGGAAACCTTCCAGCGCAAGGTGGCCGACCCGGCCGCGCCGTGGCCCGCCACCCTGGACCCTGGGCAGGTCGCGCGGCGCCTGGCCAGCGTGGCGGGCGGGACGCCATCGGGCGCGCGCGATCCCGGCGACACCGCCGGCATCGTGCTGGCGGACGGGCAGGGCAACGCGCTGGCCATGCTGCAAAGCGTGTTCCAGCCCTTCGGCAGCGGCTGCGTGGATCCGGAAACGGGCATCCTGTTGAATAACCGCCTGATCGAATTCGATCTCGATCCGGCCAGCCCCAACGTGCTGGGCCCGGGCAAGCGGCCGGTCCATACGCTGAACCCCTACATCGTGATGGAAGGCGGCAGGCCGGCCATGCTGGGCGTGTCGCCGGGCGGCGTGAGCCAGACCACGACCGGCGTGCAGGTCATCGCCCATGCCTGCTTCGAGAACCTGCCGCTGGCCCAGGCCATCGATGCGCCGCGCTGGAGCATCACGCGCGGCGGCGACATCCTGCTCGAACCCGGCTTCGAGCCGGGCGTGGCGCAGCGGCTGCGCGAGGCCGGCGTGCCGGTGGAAGAGGATTCCCTGCACGAGTTCTACTTCGGGTCGGCCAAGGCCATCCGCATGCGCCACGATGGAACACTGGAGGCGGCGGCCGACCTGCGCCGCCAGGCCTGCGCGCTGGCGGAGTGACAGGCCCTAGATTTCCAGCGTCGCCACCACCGGCGCGTGGTCCGACGGCTGTTCGTTCTTGCGGATCTCGCGCTCGATCACGCACTCGCTGCACACGGCCTTCAGGGTGTCGGACAGCAGGATGTGGTCGATGCGCAGGCCGGCATTGCGGCGGAAGCCGAGTTGCCGGTAGTCCCACCAGCTGAAGGACTTGGGCGGCTGCTCGAACAGCCGGAAGGCATCGTGCAGGCCCACGTCCAGCAGCGAGCGGAACGCGGCGCGCTCGGGTTCGGACACCAGCACGCTGCCTTCCCACTTGACCGGATCATGCACGTCGCGATCATCCGGCGCGACGTTGTAGTCGCCCAGCACCGCCAGGCGCGGGTAGCGGGCCAGTTCCTTCTGCAGTCCTTCGCGGAAGGCGGCGAACCATTTCAGCTTGTATTCGTATTTGTCGCTTCCCACCGACTGGCCGTTGGGGCAATAGGCGCTGACGACGCGCAGTTCGCCGGCCGGGGTATCCAGCGTGGCGGCGATGACGCGCTGCTGGGTGTCCTCGAACCCGTCGATGTTCTTGGCCACGTCCTTGACCGGCTGGCGGGTCAGGATGGCAACCCCGTTGTAGGTCTTCTGGCCGGTGAAGACGGCGTGATAGCCGATTTCCTCCAGGGCCGCGACGGGGAACTTGTCGTCGGGAAGCTTGAGCTCCTGCAGGCACAGGGCATCGACCGGATTGGCCTGCAGATAGGCGATGACCTGCGGCAGGCGCACGTTGAGGGAGTTGATGTTCCAGGTGGCGAGCTTCATCGGGCGAGGCGATTTCTAGTATGGATGCGGGCTAACGGGGGATTCATCGCCCCATCCGCTGGGCTGGCTGCAAAGCCGAGGCGCGCTTGGCGGCCGGATGGATGTCCGCCGCCTTGCGCATGATAGCAGCCTCGATTCGTGCGGACCGAATCGCTCGTCTACCCCGCCCGGCCTCGACCCCGGATGCGCCCGGCCTCGACCCGGCAGCCGGCGGACCCATGGCCGGGAACGTTCAGTCCCACTGTATGCCCAGCTCCTTCACCAGGCCGCCCCATTTGTCGCTTTCCTTCTTCAGGAAGGCCCCGAATTCGGCGGAGCTGCTGGCCACGATTTCCGCGCCTTCCGAATCGATGCGATCCTTGACTTCGGGCAGGGCCATGGCCTTCGCGATGCCGTGGTGCAACCCGTCCAGCAGGGCCGGGGGCAGGCCAGCCGGCGCCACCAGGCCGTGCCAGTTGGAAACCTGCATGGCCGGCACGCCAGCCTCGGCGGTGGTCGGCAAATTGGGTAGCTGGTCGACACGGCGCGGACCCGCCACGGCCAGGCCGGTAAGGCGGCCGGCTTCGATGTGCGAGCGTACCAGCGTGATGCCCGACACCATGACCTGGACCTGGCCGGCCAACAGATCGTTGAGCGCCGGACCCGAGCCGCGGTAGGGCACGTGCACCATCTCGACCCCGGCCACGCGCTTGAACAGTTCGCCGGCCAGGTGGGGAATGGTGGCGTTGCCGGCAGACCCGAAGTTGAGCTTGCCAGGATTGGCCTTGGCGTAGGACACCAGTTCGCCCAGGGTCTTGATGCCGGTTCGGGGGTTGACGACGATGATCTCGGGTACGCCGATGACCTGCGACACCGGGACCAGGTCCTTGAACGGATCGTAGGGCATCTTGCGCGCGATATGCGGCGCCACGGTCAGCGCGCCGGCCAGCGAATAGCCCAGGGTGTAGCCGTCGGGCGCCGACCGGGCGACTTCGGACAGCCCGGTCAGGCCGCCCGCGCCCGGGCGATTCTCGACGATCACCGGCTGGCCCAGGATCTTGGTCAGGCCGTTCCCAAGCAGGCGGCATACCGTGTCCGCGGAGCCGCCCGGCGCCAACGGCACGATGATGCGGATGGGGCGCGAGGGGAACTTGTCGGCCGCGCGCACCGGAAACATGGCCGTGGCCAGGGGGAGCGCCATGGCGCCAAGCGTGAGGACGCGTCGTCGTTGATCGATCACGTGGGGTTCCTTGTCTCGTGTCCGGCGGGCTTCGGAAGCGCCCGGTGGCCGGTTATCGTTGATCTGGTGCCCGCGCGTGGCGCGGGCACCGTGTACGCGCACTGTAGGCAATGCGATGCGCGCGGGCTATCCGCGCTCGCGTCAAAGCTGATATGCCTGAATTTGCAGGGGGAGGCCCGCATGAACCCCCGGCGCCTATTTCGTCACCGCCACCGTGCCCTTCATCAGCGCCGCATGCCCCGGGAACGAGCAGAAGAACGCGTAGTTTTCCCCCGCCTTGAGCTTGCTCGTATCGAAGGTGACGGAGTCGGATTCGCCGCCGCCCACCACCTTCGTATGCGCGATCACGCGCGGATCGCCCGGCTTGAGGTAGTTCTTGTCCAGCCCCGCGGGAATGCCGTCGGCCGCGATGCCCTGCACGTCCGCGGCCTTGCTCAGCACCCAGTTGTGGCCCATGGAGTTCCGGGGCAGCTTGCCGGTATGCGTGAGCTTGACCGTGAACTGCTTGCAGCTCTGCGGCACGTCGATGCTGGTCTTGTCGAACTTCATGGCGTCGTTGCCCGCGATGTCCACGTTGCAGGTGGCGGCGAAGGCGGGGCTGGCCAGCGTGGCGGCCAGCAGCAGCGCCGGGGCGGTGTGCAGGATCTTCATCAGGTTCTCCTTCAGGAATGTGGATCGAAACGCGGACGGATCAGCAGCGGGAAGAAGCGCCACACATACAGCGCGAACCCCAGGATCCAGGCCACCGCCGATGCGTGCAGGATGCCCGTCGTCCAGACCGTGGGCAGCAGGGCGGCCAGGCGCAGCGCCGCCGCCGCGATCACCAGCACGTAGGCAGCCACCATGCTGCGGTCGGTGCGCAAGGGCAGGCCGAGGTGGCCCAGCGCCGTGCGGGTGACCATGCCGATGATCAGCACGGCAAAGCCCGCCGCGCCGATGACGTGCGCCGGCCAGGCCAGGCGCGGGACCCAGCCCGCCGCGTGCGCCGCGGCCACCAGCAGGCCGGTGCCCAGCGCGGCGTAGCCCGCGTACAGGATCCACAGCAGCGGCACGCGCCGCACCGCCCAGGGCCGCCACGCCAGCAGTTGCCAGCAGGTCAGCATGCCGGTGGCAGCAAGAGCCAGGCCCGCCCCCGGCATCCAGCCCGCCAGCAGGAGCGTGATCGCCAGCAGGCCGGCGCCGAGCTGCCACTGGCCGCTGCGTGTATGCATGGGAATGTCCAGGCCGGCCACGGCACGCATCGCGAAGAAGGGAATCACGCGCCGCGCCACCAGCAGCGCGATCACCGCCATGCACAGCAACCCGAGGTTGAAGCGTGCCAGCAGCAGGGCGTAGTCGCCCCGCAGGACCGTATGGAGGTAGAGGACGTTCGCCGCGCCCAGAGCAAGGACGAGCACCGGTATGCCGTAGTTGCGCCGGCTACGCGCCGGATAGATGGAGCGGCCCAGGGCCACGGCGGCGATGGCGAAGAACGCGGTCTCGCTGCACGCGGCAACCCAGAATCCCGCGCTGCCGGGCACCAGATAGCCGGCCCGCGCCAGCAGCCACAGGGTCGTCAGTCCGCCCAGGGCCTTGCCGCGCAGCGGATTGATGCCGGTCCAGTTGGCGCCGGCGGTGAACAGAAAGCCGACGGCGATGGTGGCGATGAAGCCCCAGAGCATCTCATGGGCATGCCAGGCCACGCCACCGAGCGGTCCGGCCAGCGTCCGCGGCGCAAATACCCAGAGCAGGATGGAAATGGCCGCCCACAGGCAACCCGCCAGGTACAGGGGCCGGAAACCGAGTTCCAGGAAAGCCAGCCACTGCGGGGGCGGTGGAGGGGAGGGGACGGGTTCTTCGACTTCCAGCAGGATGGCCATGGGCCGGCTCCGTAGGTGGGCGTCCGGTTTGAAGATGTATGCTAAATGAATCTTATGGAGGGTAATCCCAATACCGCTGACGACAGCGGGGATTTTCCAGCGGGAATCCAGCGAGCGCGGGCGGGCCGTGGGACCGGGGGGCATCGTCAAGCAGATCCAGACCGTGCAGGCCGATTATGATTTCTATGATAACGACGCCAAGACCAACTACGGCGTGCTGACCATCGACCAACTGGTCAAGACCAATCTGTACGACGCGGTGGTCGACGCCTACAAGTAGCCCGGGCGTGGAACCGGCCGGCGGCGCCGCACCATGCGGCCGCCGCCGGACTGGCGTATAAAGACAGGTACGACAAGGCAACGCGCTCGGCCTGGAGACTGGAGCGCCCATCGGTTCAGTCGGTGCGATCATGGCCCTCAGACACGCAAGTCCGCTCGAAGCGATCGACCTGCATGCCAGCGACGAACAGCGCGGCACGCATGCAAGCAGCAGCCTGCTCCGCACGGACGGTCTGCAGCTCATGCAGCTGGTGCTTCCCGCGGGGCACGAATTGCCGGAGCATCACGTGCCCGGCGAACTGACCATCCAATGCCTGGCCGGCGAAGCCCTCGTCACCACGCCGCACGGCAGCTGTGGGCTGCGCCCCGGCCAGCTGGTCGCGCTGCTCGGCCAGGAGCCGCACGCGGTGCGGGCGCTGGCCGACACCACGCTGCTGGTCACGCTGGTCCGCAAGCCCGGCGACGCGGGCCCCGGCGCCGCCTGACCGACCATCCTGGAGAAATCAATGCAGCCCGAATCCGACCGCGCATCGCCGGTGTGCTATGCCGAGCAGGCCGACGCCGCGTACATGGGCCAGCTCTCGCGCGAGGAATTGCTGGCGGCGCTGGACGAATTGCTGGAGGCCGAGCGGGCCGGGGCCCGCGTGGCCGAGGAAACCGTGGCGCAATTGCGCGATCCGGCCGAGCGCGCGCTGATGGAAACCATCCGGCAGGACGAAGTGAAGTGGTGCGGCATGCTGATCGCCGCCATCAAGTCGCTGGACGCCAAGCCCGGCTCGCGCACGGGGGCCTTCCATGGCAAGGCCATGGCCATCGCCGACCTGCCCGCGCGGATGGCGTTCCTGAATCGCGGGCAGGCCTGGGTGGTCAGGAAGCTGGAGGCCCTGGTGCCCAAGGTCAAGGAGGCCGGCATCCAGGACGATCTGCTGGCGATGCTGGCCGCGCATCGCGAGAACATCGATCGTGTCGAGGTCCAGCTGGCCGCGGCGGGCAAGTCCTGAAGATCGCCGTCTACGCCATCTGCCGCGACGAGGCGGCCCATGCCGAACGCTTCATGGCGTCCTGCGCGCAGGCCGACGCGGTGGTGGTCGCGGACACGGGGTCGGCCGATGGCGGCATCGAGCGCCTGGAAGCCCTGGGCGCATGCGTGCATCGCTTGTCCATCGAGCCCTGGCGCTTCGACGATGCCCGCAACGCCGCGCTGGCGCTGGTGCCAGGGGATGTGGACGTGTGCGTGTCGCTGGACCTGGACGAGATCCTGTGCCCGGGCTGGCGACGGGCCCTGGAGGCCGCCTGGGCGCCGGGCACCACGCGCGCGCACTACGAATTCGTGGCCGCCTTCCATGCGGACGGCAGCCCGGCGATACGCTTCCTGAACAACCGCATCCATGCCCGCCACGGCTACCGGTGGCGCCACGCCTGCCACGAAGGTATCTATCCGGACCGCATCGTCGAACGGGGCGTGCTGGCGCCCGGCGTGCGCGTGGAGCACCATCCCGGCCGGGCCAAGCCGCGCGCCTCCTATCTGCCGCTGCTGGCCGCGGCGGCGGCCGAGGAGCCCCACGATCCGCGCATGGCGCACTATCATGCGCGCGAGCTGTTCCACGCCGGACGCTGCGAGGAGGCCGCGCGCGAGTTCGAGCGCTACCTTGCCCTGCCGGGCAATCCTTTCCGGCCGGAGCGGTCGGCCGGCATGTTGTACCTGGCCAAGTGCGACATGCTGCAGGGACGCGACGGCCTGGCCTGGGCCTTGCGTGCGGCGGCCGAGTGCCCGGAGCGCCGCGAACCGTGGGTCACGCTGGCCGACATCCGCTACCGGCGCGGCGAATGGGCCGAGTGCCGCGCGGCGGCGATCCGGGCGCTGTCGCTGTCCGGCGAGCCCGACGGCTACATGAGCGATCCGATATGCCATGGCGCGCTGCCGCACGATCTCGCGGCCATCGCCTGTTGGCGGTTGGGGCGCGGCAGCGAGGCGTTGGCCCACGCCGAGGAGGCCGCGCGGATGGCGCCCGGCGACGAGCGGCTGCGCATGAACGCGGCGCTGATCCGCCAGGCCATGCGGGATGGCGGCGTCAGCGCCAATACAGGCGGTCGGGATTGTCCGCCAGGACCGCCTGCCGCAATTCGGGGCTCGGCAGCCACCGCGCCAGATCATCCAGCAAGCGGTCGGGACCGATCGGGCGGTAGGGGCTGACCTCGTGCGCCGCCTTGCCGGGCGCGCGGGCGGTATGCGGCCAGTCGCTGCCCCATAGCAGGGCCGATGGGACCTCCCGGCACAGCGCCTGGGCCCAGCGGGCGGCATCGTCGGGGTCCGCCAGCCGATAGGGCGCCGACAGCTTCAGGTGCACGCGTCCCGAGCGCAGCAGGTCGACCAGGGGCGCGGCGGCCTCGGGAGACCAGGGCGCCATGGCGAAGTGGTCCAGGACCACGGGGCAGGGCAGCGCGGCCAGCCGGGATGCCAGCGCCGCGATCACGCCATGGGCGGCATACAGCTGCACATGCCAGCCCAGGCCGGCCACCTGCGCGGCGACGCCGGCAAGCGCCCGTTCCGCCGCGCCGATGTCGTGCAGGCCGGCGCTTTCCAGGTTGACGCGCACGCCCCGCACGCCGCCGTCGTGCAGCGAACGCAACTGTCCGGGCGTGGATCCGGCATCGATCACCGCGATGCCGCGCGCCCGTCCGTCCATGTCCGCCAGCGCGTCGAGCAGGCAGCGGTTGTCGGTGCCGTAGACGCTGGGCTGCACGATGACCACGCGCGCCATCCCGGTCTGTTCCAGGTGGTGGCGCAATCGGGCGGTCGGGGCCGGGCCCGGCGTGTAGTGGCGGTCGGCGGCCATGGGATAGGACGCGGCGGCGCCGATCACGTGCGTATGGCAATCGCACGCCAGGGCCGGCAGGGCGGCCCGGATATCGGCTGCGGTGGCGGCCATGCCTAGGCCTCCAGCAGCCGCTTGGCGAAAGCGCGGCCGGTCGCGGCGGTGCCGAGGTTGCCGCCCACGTCGCGCGTGGATTCGCCGGCCTCGACGACGGTGGCGGCGGTGCGCGCGATGGCGTCGGCAGCGGCCACGTAGGCGGGCTGGCCGGTGCGGCGGCCATGCCAGTCCAGCAACTGGCCGGCCGACAGGATCAGCGAGAACGGATTGGCGATGTCCTGGCCCGCGATGTCGGGCGCCGAACCATGGGCCGCCTGGCCCATCGCGTAGCGCGCACCCATGTTGAGCGAGCCGCCCAGCCCCAGGCTGCCGGACAGTTCGGCGGTCAGGTCCGACAGGATGTCGCCGAACATGTTGGTGGTGACGATCACGTCGAAGCGCTGCGGGGCGCGGACCACGTGCGCCATCATCGCATCGACGATGAAGTCGTCCACGGTCACGTCGGGGAAGTTCCGGGCGACCTTGTGGCATTCGTCGATGAACATGCCATCGCCGATCTTGAGCACGTTGGCCTTGTGGACGATGCTGACGTGCTTGCGCCGCGCGCGCGCCAGCTCGAAGGCGGCGCGGGCGATGCGGGCGCAGCACGGGCGCGTGATGCGGCGCAGGGACACGACCACGTCCTCGGTGATCAGCATCTCGCTGCCGCCCGAGGCGATGTTGCGGTCGGCGTAGAAGCCCTCGGTGTTCTCGCGCACGACCACGAGGTCGAAGGCGTCGACCTTGTGCGGCACGCCTTGCCAGGTGCGCGAGGGCCGGATGTTGGCATACAGGTCGAGTTCCTTGCGGAAGAACATCGACGGGTTGATCTCGCCCTTGCTTTCGTCCTTGAAGTCGAAGGTCGCCATCGGGCCCAGCATCAGGCCGTCGGCGGCGCGGACCTTGTCCAGCAGCGCCGGGGTGACCGTGGCGCCATGGCGCCGCAGGCTGTCGTGGCCCGCGACGTCGTGTTCCAGGGAAAGCTCGAAACCGAAGCGCTGCGACGCTGCGCGCAGCACCTCGACGGTAGCGGCCATGGTCTCGGGGCCGATGCCGTCGCCGGGAAGTACGATGATTTTCATGATGATCCAGCCGGGAAGGAAAGGGTGGGATGCGTGGGTCAGTCGATGCGTGCCCGGGTACTCTTGACCAGGGCCGCGTACTTGTCCATTTCCGCGCGCACGAACTTGCCGAAGCGCTCGGGTGTCATGGGATCGACGGCGCTGCCTTCCGCTTCGAAGCGGCCGCGCAGTTCGGGTTTCTGGGCGATGCGGTTGATGTGCCCGGCCAGCAGCTCGATGATCGCGGGCTTTGTTGCGGCCGGCGCGAAATAGCCGCCCCACAGGCTGAATTCGAAGCCGGGCAGGGTCTGCGCGACGGTCGGCACGCCCGCCAGCGCCGCGACCGGTTCCAGCGACGAGACGGCCAGCGCGCGCACGCGTCCGCCCTTGATGTGCGGCATGATCGACGAGGCGCTGGCGAAGAAGCACTGCACCTGTCCGCCGATGAGGTCCGAGATCGCCTGGCCCGCGCCCTTGTATGGAATATGGGTCATGTCGACCTTCGAGCGGGCGGCCATCGCGGCTGCCGCCAGGTGGCCCGGCGTGGCGGTGCCCGAGGACGCATAGGCGACGCTGCCGGGCTTCTCGCGCGCGGCCTGCAGCAGCGCCTCGACGCTGCCGTAGGGCGAATTCTGCGGAACGGCGAGCACCAGCGGGGCGTTGCCGACCAGGGCGATCGCGCGCAAGTCCTTGAGCGCGTCGTAGCCCGGGTTCTTCATGGCGAAGCCGTTGATGGCGATTTCGCCGGTCTGGCCCAGCAGCAGCGTATGGCCGTCGGGCTCGGCGCGCACGACCTGCCGGGTGCCCAGCGCGCCGCTCGCGCCGGGCCGGTTCTCGACGATGACCGATTGGCCCAGGGCTTGCCCGAGGTCCTGGGACAACAGCCGCGCGAACACGTCGCCCTGGCCGCCCGGGGCGTAGGGGACGATGACCGTGACGGGCTTGGTCGGATAGGTTCCGGCGGCGCGGCCGGCGCCGCTGGCCGCCAGCATGGCGCCGGCCGCGCCGAGCCGCACGAATTCGCGGCGGGACAGGGAGGAGAAAGCGGTCATGGATGATGTCTCGTAATGATTGTGTTGGCCGGTCCGGTCATTGCAACTGCATGCCGGGCTTGGCGACGACGCCGCGCCACAGCGCCAGTTCCTTGCGCAGTTCCTCGCCGAAGGCCGCGGGGCTGAGCGCCAGCGGCGTCGCGCCTTCGTGGCGCAGCCGCTCCTGCACGGGCGCGGCCGCGGCCGCGGCGATCACCGCCTTGTTCAGCGCCCGCACCACGGCGGGCTTTGTTCCGGCCGGGGCCAGGACGCCCCACCAGGTGGTCACGTCATAGCCTTTTACCCCCGCCTCGGCCAGGGTGGGAACCTCGGGAAACAGGGCCGAGCGCTTGTCGCTGGTCACGGCCAGCAGGTTCAGTTTGTTTTCCTTGACGTGGGGCAGGATGGTCGGCACCGTCGCGAAGAACACGTCCACGCGTCCGGCCAGCAGTTCCATGCTGGCGGGGGCGCTGCCCTTGAACGGCACGTGGGTCATGGCCGCTCCGGTCTGCTGGCGGAACAGTTCGCCGGCCAGGTGGTTGATGCTGCCGGGACCGGCCGAGCAGAAGTTCAGGCCTTCGGCGCGGCCACGCGCGGCGGCCAGCAGTTGCGGCACGGTGGCGGCGCCGAGCTGCTTGCTGGTCACCAGCAGCAGCGGGCCGCGGCCGATCATGGCGACCGGGGCGAAGTCGCGCTCCGGATCGTACGGCAGCCTGGGCTCGAAGGCCGCGTTGGTGGCGAAGGTCGAGGTCGCGAACAGCACGGTATAGCCGTCGGGCCGCGCCTTGGCGACCGCGTTGGCGCCCATGGAGCCGCCGCCGCCACCACGGTTTTCCACGACCACGGGCTGGCGCAACTGATCGCTCATCTGCCTGGCGATGTCGCGGGCGATGCTGTCGGTGCCGCCGCCGGCGGCGAAGGGGACCACGAGCGTGATCGGGCGCTGGGGCCAGGCATCGTCGGCCCGGGCCGAGGTGGATGCCAGCGCGCCGGCCGTCGCGGCTGCGCCGGCCAGGAGTATGAAGCGTCGCTTCATGGGTAATGCCTCCGGAAATGTTCTGCAAGGCACTCATCGGTGCCTTGCCGGCATCCTCATCCATCCCGCTCTTGCTGTAAATTGCAAAAATCCTTTCAATTGATACGGTAATCGTATGAATTTCGATCTGTCGGACCTGCGGGCCTTCGTGACGGTGGCGCAACTGGCCAGCTTCCGCGCCGCGGCGCAGGCCCTGCACGTGTCCCAGCCGGCGCTGTCGCGGCGGGTCGACAAGCTGGAGCAAGCGCTGGGCATGCGGCTGTTCGAGCGCAGCACCCGCAAGGTCGAGCTCAACGCCATGGGGCGGTCGTTCCTGCCGCGCGCCCAGCACGTGCTGTCCGAACTCGAGGGCGCGCTGCTGGGCATGACCGAGCTGTCCGAACGCATCCGCGGGCTGGTCACCGTGGCCTGCATCCCGTCGGCCGTGGACAACTTCGTCGCCCGGGCCGCCAGCATTTTCCACGCCCGTTTCCCGCGCATCCGGCTGCGGGTACTGGACCAGCCGGCACCCGACGTCCTGCTGTCGGTCTCGCGTTCGGACGCCGATTTCGGCATCAGCTACCTCGGTACGCGCGAACCCGACCTGGAGTTCGAGGAACTGGCGAGCGAGCCTTTCGTGCTGGCCTGCCGGCCGGATCATCCGCTGGCCCGGCGCCGGCGCATGCGCTGGGAAGAACTGGCCGACGTCGAGTGCATCGGCCTGGCCGCCGGCGGCGGCAACCGCCTGTTGATCGACCAGGGGCTGGCCCATCTGGCCACGCGTCCCAAATGGATAGGCGAGGTGCTGCACGTGCCGGCGCTGCTGAGCCTGATCCAGGCCGGGGTGGGCGTGGGCGCGGTCCCCAAGCACGCGCTGTCCGGGTCGGCGGGCCGGGGCCTGGCCAGCGTGGACCTGGTCGAGCCCGTGCTGGGGCGGCAGGTCGGCCTCATCTGGCGCCGCGGGCAGCCGGCCGCGCCGGCGGTGCAGGCCTTTCGCGACGTGATCGTCGCCGAGGCGCGGGTACGCAAGGAAGATCGTACCGGAGGAGTATGCTTGGCGGCAGCCGATCGACACAGGGAGGGGACGCCATGAAGTGGCCGAGCCAGCAGGAGCCGAAGAAATCCGCGAACACCCCGGCCAGGGGCGGACTGCCCGATGGCCGCAACGCGGGCAATCAGATGTCCATGCCGCCGCGCCGGATGTGGCTGATCTTCCTGGCCGTGCTGCTGGTCAACTACTTCCTGGCGCGCTACCTGTCGGGCGGCGGCGCCGACGCGCCCATCACCGTGCCCTACACGGTCTTCAAGGAAGAGGTCGCCAAGGGCAACGTCACCGCCATCTACAGCCAGGGCGAGCGCATCGAGGGCCGCTTCGTCAAGGCCGTCACCTGGCCGACCGCCGCCACCGAGGCCCCCGCCAAGGCCGGCGCGCGGGCCCAGCAGCCACGCACGTCCACCACCTTCGAAAGCACGCTGCCCGTGTTCGTGGGGCCGGGCTTCGAGCAGTTCCTGATCGACCACAAGGTCGAGATCAGCGCCGAGCCCATCCAGAGCGGCAACTGGCTGACGACGCTGATCTTCGGCTTCGGGCCGGCCATCTTCATCATCGCCTTCTACGTCTGGCTGTACCGGCGCGCCGCGCGGCAGGGCGGCATGGGCGGCAGCATGTTCGGGCTGGGCAAGAGCAAGGCGCGCCGCTATGACCTGGAAGGGGGAGAGAAGGTCACCTTCGAGGACGTGGCCGGCATCGACGAAGCCGAGAACGAACTGGTCGAGGTGGTCGATTTCCTGAAGAACCCCGCCAAGTACACGCGCCTGGGCGGTTCCGCCCCCAAGGGCGTGCTGCTGGTGGGCGCGCCGGGCACCGGCAAGACCCTGCTGGCCAAGGCCGTGGCGGGCGAGGCCGGCGTGCCGTTCTTCTCCATGAGCGCGGCCGAGTTCGTCGAGATGATCGTGGGCGTGGGCGCCGCCCGGGTGCGCGACCTGTTCAAGCAGGCCCGCGAGCAGGCGCCATCCATCATCTTCATCGACGAGATAGACTCCATCGGCCGCGCGCGCGGCCAGGTCGCGATAGGCGGGTCCAGCGAGCAGGAACAGACCCTGAACCAGATCCTGACCGAGATGGACGGGTTTTCGGGACGCGAGGGCGTCATCGTGCTGGCAGCCACCAACCAGCCCGACGTGCTGGACAAGGCCTTGCTGCGGCCGGGCCGCTTCGACCGGCGCGTGGTGGTCAACCTGCCGGACAAGAACGGCCGCGAGGCCATCCTGAAGGTCCATACGCGCAAGACGCCGCTGGCGGCCGACGTGGATCTGCCGGAACTGGCTTCGACCACACCCGGCCTGTCGGGCGCCGACCTGAAGAACCTGGTGAACGAGGCGGCCCTGCTGGCGGCCCGCCGCGACCAGGAGCAGGTGCACCAGAAGGACTTCAACGACGCGCTCGAGAAGATCGTGCTGGGCCCCGAGCGGCCGCTGATCCTGAGCCATGCCGACCGCGAGCGGATCGCCTACCACGAGGGCGGCCACGCCATCCTGGGGCTGCTGGTGCCGGGCGCCGATCCGGTGCACCGGGTCACCATCGTGCCGCGCGGCCAGGCCCTGGGCGTGACCTACCAGCGCCCGCAGACCGACCGCTACAACTATCCCGAAGCCTATCTGCTGGCTCGCATCGTGGGCATGCTGGGCGGCCGGGCGGCCGAGGAGGTCGTCTACGGCACTCGCACCACCGGCGCCGAAAGCGACATCGAGCAGGCGTCGAACCTGGCGCGCAACATGGTCATGCGCTGGGGCATGAGCGACCGGCTCGGCATGGTGCAACTGGCGCCGCGCCAGAATCCCTACCTGGGCGCCGCGGGCGGCAGCCTGCCGTACAGCGAGGAAACGGCCCGGACCGTGGACGATGAGGTCCAGAAGATCATCCACGGTTGCCACGACCGCGCCCTGGGCCTCCTGCGCGAGCATCGCGGCCAGCTGGATGCGCTGGTGCGGGCGCTGCTGGAGCGGGAAACGCTGGACGAGAAGGAGATCCTGGAAGTGACGGGCCTGCCGCCCGCGCCGCGGCTCAACGAACTGCCCGAAGGGATTCGGCCGCGGGACGACGAGGACAAGCTGCCGCTGCTGTAAGGCGGCAGCCTGGTCCGAGGCGCGCGTGCATCACTCTTTCTGGATGCCCGCCTTGGCGATGATCTGCGCCCATTTCTGCGATTCGGCTGCCTGGAAGCGGCGCAGCTCGTCGGGCGTGCTGGTCACCAGTTCGGTGCCGGTCGGTCCGTAGAACTTCGCCGCTGTCGGCGTCCTGGCCGCGGTCACCAGCAACTGGTTCAGGCGGTTCACGATCGCGTCGGAGGTGCCGGCCGGCACGTAGGCCGCGAACCAGTAGGTCGATTCATACCCGGGCACGCCCGATTCCGCGATGGTCGGCACGTCGGGCGCGAGCGGGCTGCGCGTGGAGGTGGTGACGCCCAGCGCCTTCAGGTTGCCGCTCTTGGCCTGGGGCAGTCCGGTCGTCATGTCGGTCCACATGACCTGGATCTGGCCGCCGAGCAGGTCGGTGACGCCCATGGGATTGCTGCGGTAGGGCACCGATACGATTTCCGTCCCCGTCGATTGCTTGAAGAGCTCTCCGGCCACCCGGCTGGACGAGCTTCCGTAGCCGAACGACAGCTTGCCGGCCTGGGCCTTCGCCAGCGCGATGAATTCCTTCACGTTGTTGACCGGCAGGCTGGGCGGCACGACCATGATCTGCCCGCCCTTGCCGAGCAGGGTTACCGGCTCGAAGTCCTTGACGGGGTCGTAGGGCAGCTTCTTGAACAAGTGTTCGTTGGCGGCATGGGTGGTGTTGGTGGTGATGAGCACCGTGTAGCCGTCGTTCTTGGCGCGGGCCACGGCCTGGGCGCCGATGAAGGAGTTGGCGCCCGGTTTGTTCTCGATCACCACCGGCTGCCCGGTCGCCTCGGAGACGGCCTGGCCCAGCGCCCGCGCGATCTGGTCGGTGGCGCTGGCGGCGGCGAAGGGCACGACGAAGGTGATGGGCCTGTCGGGAAAGCTCTGGGCGCTGGCGGCGGATGCGCCAAGCAAGGCCAGGCCGAGCACGGCAAGCTGCCGGCGACGATGGGTGTTCATGATGTCTCCTCCTTGTTGTTGATGGAAATGGGAAGCGTCAGTAGCAGGCTGGAAAGCGTCTTCCCGTGCGTGTCGAGGTTCAGCGAGTCGTTGACGCCGCCGTCCAGCACGTCGTCCAGCACGAAGTTCATCGCCGCCAGGCGCGGCAGCAGGTAGCGCCTGACCCGGGTCGGCGCGCGCGAAGCAAAGAGGCCGGCCACGCGGGCCTCGGTGACCTGCTCGACCAGCAGCGGCCAGTCGGCGGGGTCGTAGGCGATGACGCTGATGGAGGCGCGATTGCCTTTGTCGCCGGTGCGGGCGTGGGCCAGTCTGTGCAGGAGCACGGTGCGGGAGTTCATGGCGTCTTTCATGCGGCGAACTCCCAGGTCGGCGCCAGCCATTCGCGCGGCACCAGGCACGAGCCGCTGCCCAGCCGGGGCGTGACGGTCGTGCGCACGCCGCCGCCGCCGGCCGGCCCGCAGGTATACAGGGCCAGCACCTCGCGCGCGACCCGTTCGGCGTCCTGGCGGGTGGCGGCCGCCGCCGCGATGCGCAGCCGCAGGTCCTCCACCGGCGAGGCCGGGACGCCCGCCGCGGCCGTCCAGCGGCCCTCGTCGTCGCCGAACACGCTGGCGACGCCGATGAAGTCGGCACGGACCCTCAGGCCGCCCAGGCCGAGCGCATGCAGGCGCTTGCGCACGACGTCGGCCGCCAGCGCCGCGCGCGCGGCCGCATTGGGGCCGGCATACGAGATTTCCCCTTCCGCCAGCCACGGACCCTCGTGGCAAAGCGTGGCCTTGAGGGTGGCGGGCCGGGGGTGGCCCCGCACGCCGGTGATCTCCACCCGGTCGATGCCGACCTCGCGCACTTCGGCCTCGGTGATGTCGGCCACCACGTCGGGCGTCAGGTAGGCGCCGGGGTCGTGGATCTCGTACAGCAATTGCTCGACGACGGTCCGGCGATCCACGCAGCCGCCGGTGTTCGCGGCCTTCGTGACGACGAAGCGCCCGTCCTCGTGCATCTCGATGATGGGAAAGCCGAGTCCGGCCAGGTCGGGCACGTCCTTGAAGCCGGGATCGGCGAAATAGCCGCCGCATACCTGGCCGCCGCATTCAAGGATGTGTCCGGCCATGGTCCCCGCGGCCAGGCGATCCCAGTCGTCCTCGGGCCAGCCGAAATGGGCGAGCATGGGGCCGAGCGCCAGGGCGGGATCCGCGACCCGGCCGGTGACCACCACCTGGGCGCCGGCCCGCAGCGCCGCGGCGATTTCACGGGCGCCCAGGTAGGCGTTCGCGCTGACCAGGGGACGCTCGATCGACGATTGGTCGAGCAGTGCGCGCATCTGGTCGGGGGTAAGCGCGGTCAGCAGGTCGTCGCCGTTGACGATGGCCACGCGCAGCGCCGGCAGTCCGAGGGAAGCGGCCAGCCGTTGCAGTTGCCGCGCCGCGCCGCGGGGGTTGGCCGCGCCGAAGTTGCCGATGATGGGGATGGCGCCATGCACGCAATCGGCCAGGACGGGGGCGACGAAGTGCTCCAGGGACGGTTCCCAGCCCGAGTCGGGGTTCTGCCTGCGCTGCAATTGCGCCAGCGCCAGGGTGCGTTCGGCCAGGGTTTCGAAGATCAGGGCGCGAGGGCCGTCGTGCGCCAGCAGGGTACGTACCACGGGGACGGCGGCATCCCAGCGGTCTCCGGAAAAGCCCGCGCCGGCGCCGATGTGCAGGCTGGACGCAGCGGACGTAGAAGATGAATGCATGCACACCCGGTCATGGTGGTGGAAGCGGATCCGGATCCGGGACCCGCGGATGAGCGAGACGATAAAGGCGCGTGCAATATTCCGGGAAATGGATTATTTGGGATGACTGATTGAAGAAACCGATTACCGGCCCCGGGTCCGCGCAAGAGCGGTTCCGCGCCGGCTCGCGCGCCGTTCCCCCGGCTGCGGCCGGCGCTGCATCATGAAGGCGAGCAGCGCCTGCGCGCCTATGGACAGGCTGCGGTCGCGGCGCCGGATGACGAATACCTCCCGCGTCAGTCCCGGGGTCTCGACCGGCAGCGCGGTCAGGTCGTCGCTGTCGAAGTGGAACAGCGTCAATGCCGGCACGACGGTGATGCCCAGGCCGGCCCGCACCATGCCGGCCACGGTGCTCAACTGGTCCAGTTCCATCATGCCGTTCATCCTGGCCGGATGGATGGCCGCCTCGATATGCTGGCGCACGCTGCTGTCCTGGGCGAGGTGGATGAAGGGTTCGCCGCTGAGCGCCGCGAGCGTCAGCCGGCGCCGGCGTGACAGGGGGTGGTCCTTGCGGCAGACAAGGTAGAAGCCATCGCGGCAGAACGGGTCCGCCTGCAGGTCCGGCCCGACGGAACGCATCGAGGCCAGCGCGAAGTCGGCCCGGCCGCCGCGCACGAACTCTATGCAGCTTTCGGACAGGACGTCCGCGACGTCCACCTGGATGCCGGGATATTCCTGGTGGAACGCCGCCAGCACGCCAGGCATCCAGCCTGCCGCCAGCGAAGGCAGCGCGGCGACGCCGGCACGGCCGCGCCGGCCGGCGGCGTGCTCGCCCAGGTCCTCGAGCGCATCGCGCAGGCTGGCCAGCACGCGCGTGGCGCCTCCCAGGAACAGCCGGCCTTCGGGCGTCAGCTCGACGCGGCGCGTGTCCCGATCGAACAGGCGCACGCCCAGCGAGTCTTCCAGCGTGCGGATCAGGCTGCTGAACGCCGATTGGGACAGATGGCATTGCTCGGCGGCGCGGGTGAAGTTCCTGTGCTCGGCCAGGGCCGTGAATGCGCGGACCTGGCGCGTGGAGAGATTCAGATCGGTTATCTGCATATTCGATCACTCCATCAAAAAAAAGCGATGCCCTCGATGATTGACAAATCTTACTATCCGGTCGCTGTGGGTGACACGACAACGCTAACGATGATGAGGAGACTTCAATGAAAAGGGCATCATTCACGCTGACCGGCCTGTCGCTGGCAGTGCTGCTGGCGGGCTGCGGCGGCGGGGACGGAGGAACGTCCGGCGATGGGGAACCGCCGGCCCCGGGCGCAGCGAGCCTGCGAATATCGGTGCTGGGGAACCGGGCCGACCTGGTGTCCGGCGGACAGGCACTGGTCGAAGTCAAGGTTCCCGAGGGATCCACCACGCGTTTCGAGCAGATCCGCATGCTGCTCAACGGCAAGGACGTGACCGGCGCGTTCGCGGTGCGCGGGAACGGCCGCTACATGGGGCGGGTGGAAGGGCTGGCCAACGGCGACAATATGCTGGTCGCGCGGACGGACGACGGCGCCACCGCCCATCTGGGGATCAGGAACCATCCGAATGGCGGCCCCGTCATTTCCGGCGCGCAGGTCGGCTATTGGGAGTGCACGACCAAGGTCGCGGCGCCGACGCCGACCAATCCCGATCTGGGCAATCCGCTCGACGACCAGTGCAATATCGCCGCGCCGGTGTTCCGCTACCAGTACCGGACCAAGGCCGGACAGTTCGCCGTCTATGATCCCGCCAACCCGCCGGCATCGGCGCAGATCGCCAGCGTGACGACCGATGAAGGCAAGACCGTGCCGTATATCGTCCGCATCGAGCGCGGTGTGATCAATCGCGGCAAGTACGACATCGCCTACCTGGCCAACCCTGCCGATCCGACCAAGGGCTGGACGCCGTATGCCCGGCCCGACTCGTGGAACGGCAAGCTGCACTGGAAGTTCGGATCGGGCTGCGAGTACAGCCGCACCCAGGGCAATCCGGGCAGCGTGCTGGACGACGTGGCCCTGAGCCGGGGGTTCATGGTCGCGTCGTCCGAGATGACGCAGTACGGCACGCATTGCAACGACGTCACGTCGGCCGAGACGGTGATGATGCTCAAGGAATACATCACCGAGAACTACGGCGAGATCCGCTACACCATGGCCGACGGCAGCTCGGGCGGCGCGCACCAGCAGCACCTGCATGCTTCGAACTATCCCGGCCTGCTGCAGGGACTGCTGCCGGCGGACGGATGGCAGGACACCTGGACCACCGGCCGGGAATTCGCCGACTGCGGACTGCTCAAGCGGTTCTACGATGCACGCAAGGCTGCCGGGTTCCCGTTCACCATCATGGAGAAGGCCCATGTCAACGGCCACGTCTACGATCAGGTGTGCGAAGGGCCGGCCAACACCAACATGGCTTCGCGCACGCCGTTCTATCTCGATCCCACCGTGGGCGGAGCGGGTTGCGGAACGCACTGGAACGTCTGGTCGCCCGGCAATACCACGGGCATCCGCTGCACGCTGCAGGATTTCAATATCGCGGTATTCGGGCCGCGGGACGCGACCGGCTACGCCAAGTCCCCGATCGACAACATCGGCATTCTTTACGGCTTCCGGGCGGTCAACAGCGGCAAGATCTCGCCCGAGCAGTTCGTGATGCTGAACGAACAGGTGGGCGGCTACGACATCAATGGCCAGTGGCAGCCCGCGCGGATGGCGGCCGACCCCGGCGCGGCGGAAATCGCGCACCGGTCGGGCAGGGTCGCGCACGGCCAGCGCCTGGGCGAGGTGGCCATCATCCAGTCCATCAGCTTCAACGTGCGGGAGGAGCACTACGATTTCCGCGGCTACGTGATCCGCAACCGCATCCTGCGCGAACACGGGGACTACGCGAACCACGTCATCTGGCGCTATAAGTCCACGCCGCCCGACTACAACGCGCGCCGCTTCGACGCGATGAACGAATGGCTGGGCAAGGTCGAGGCCGATACCTCGGGCAAGACGCTGCGCGAGAAGATCATCGCCAACAAGCCGGCCATCGCGGTGGATGCGTGCTGGCGGGCCGACGTGGCCGCGTGGAGCACCGATTCCGACTACTGCAACACCGGCGCCGATCCGACCTCCGCCTCGAGCGTGTCGGGGGCGGGCGCGGCAGAAGTCTACAGCCCGGGCGTGGACGAGTGGCCGGTGTTCCGCGATACCCGCGTCGCGGCGGGAGAGGGGTTGGCCAGCGACATCATGAAGTGCGCGCTCAAACCGCTGGCGCGGGCCGATTTCGCGGTGGCCTTCAGCAGCGGACAGTGGGCGCGCTTGCAGGCGGTATTCCCGCACGGCGTATGCGACTACGGCAAGCCCGGGGCCGGCCAGGCCGCTCCCGAGCCCTGGCAGAGCTTCATGGACGGGCCTGGCGGCAAGCCCCTGGGCCAGGCACCGTCGTCGGCGCCGGGCGAAGGGGCCTGAACCGACCCGGTTGCCGGCCCCGGATCCGGCGCTTGACTTTGCCATCATGGGAAGCTTGATACTGCGAAGCATCACCCCAGTATCGCGAGGAAACCATGAGTGGACAGTCAACGCCGGCAGTGGCCGGCCCGGGCGATGCCCCTGTGAACTGGACCCTGCCCATCGAGGGCATGACCTGCGCCTCGTGCGTCGGCCGGGTCGAGCGTGCCTTGTCGCAGGTGCCCGGCGTGCGGCGCGCGAGCGTCAACCTGGCCACCGAGACGGCCGAGGTCGAGGCCGATGCCCCGGTGCAGGCCGCCACGCTGCGCGCGGCGGTCGAGAAGGCCGGTTATGAGATCCCGGCCGGATCGGTGGACCTGAGCATAGGCGGGATGACCTGCGCCTCGTGCGTATCGCGGGTGGAAAAGGCCCTGGCCCGGGTGCCGGGCGTGGCGGGTGCCGAGGTCAATCTCGCCACCGAGACCGCCCGGGTTTCGCTCGTCTCCAAGGTCGATCCGGCGGTGCTGATCGCCGCGGTGGAGCAGGCCGGATACGAGGCGCGCCTGTCCGCGCAGTCCGCGCCCGCTACCGAGGCGGCCGCCGCGGGCCTGCCGACGTGGTGGCCGATCGCCCTGGCGGGAGCGCTTTCGCTGCCGCTGGTCGTGCCCATGCTGCTGATGCCCTTCGGCATCCATTGGATGCCCAACGGCTGGGTGCAATGGGCGCTGGCGACGCCGGTGCAGTTCTGGCTGGGCGCGCGTTTCTACCGCGGTGCCTGGAAGGCCTTGAGGGCGCGCACCGGCAACATGGACCTGCTGGTGGCGCTGGGTACCAGCGCCGCCTACGGCCTGAGCGTCTATCAACTGCTGCGCCATGGCACCCATGGGGCCACGCATCTGTATTTCGAGGCCTCGGCGGTGGTGATCACGCTGGTCCTGCTGGGCAAGTGGCTGGAAACCCGCGCCAAGCGGCAGACCACCGAGGCCATCCGCGCCCTGAACGCCCTGCGGCCCGAGGTGGCGCGGGTACGGCGCGACGGCGGCGAGGTCGAGGTGCCGGTCGCCTCCGTGCACCCCGGCGATCTCGTCGTGGTGCGTCCGGGCGAGCGCGTGCCGGTGGACGGCGAAGTGGTCGAAGGCGCCAGCCAGGTCGACGAGTCGCTGATCACCGGTGAAAGCCTGCCGGTGGACAAGCAGCACGGCGACCGCGTCACCGGCGGCTCGGTCAACGCCGAAGGCCTGCTGGTGGTCCGCACCACCGCCGTCGGCGCGGAGTCCATGCTGGCCCGCATCGTCCGGCTGGTCGAATCGGCGCAGGCCAAGAAGGCGCCCATCCAGCGCCTGGTGGACCGGGTGAGCGAAGTATTCGTGCCGGTGATCGTCGCCATCGCCGCCGTGACCCTGCTGGCCTGGGGCGGCGCGACCGGCGATTGGGAGCTGGCCATCCTCAATGCGGTGGCGGTCCTGGTCATCGCCTGCCCATGCGCGCTGGGACTGGCCACACCCACGGCCATCATGGCCGGGACCGGCGTGGCGGCGCGCCACGGCATCCTTATCAAGGACGCGGAGGCGCTGGAAGTGGCGCACAACGTCAAGGTCGTCGCGTTCGACAAGACCGGCACGCTGACCGAAGGCAAGCCCGAACTGGTCGCCGCCGAACCGGCGCAGGGCGAGCGCCGCGACCTGCTGGCCGCCAGCGCGGCCCTGCAGGCGGGCAGCGAACATCCGCTGGCGCGCGCCGTCATGGCCGAGGCCCAGCGCGAGGGTATCGTGGTGCCGGCCGCCACCCAGGCGCGGGCGGTGGCGGGGCGCGGCATGGCAGCGTCGGTCGAGGGGCGCGAGCTGCGCCTGGGCAGCGGCCGCTACATGCAGGAGCTGGGGGTCGAGACCGGGCCGCTGGCGCAGCGCGCCGCGGCGCTCCAAGGCGAAGGCCGCACCGTGTCCTGGGTGGCGAGCGTGAGCGGCCAGCCCGTGCTGCTGGGTCTCCTGGCCTTCGGCGACACGCTGAAGCCGACCTCGGATGCGGCGCTGCAATCCCTGCGCGAGCAAGGCATACGCAGCGTGCTCCTGACCGGGGACAACGCCGGCGCGGCGCGCGCCATCGGCCAGGCGCTGGGCGTGGACGACGTGCGCGCGGAAGTGCTGCCCGAGCACAAGGCCGAAGCCATTGCCGCCCTGCGGGCCGAAGGCCACGTGGTGGCGATGGTGGGCGACGGCATCAACGACGCGCCGGCGTTGGCCGCCGCCGACGTGGGGATCGCGATGTCGACCGGCACGGACGTGGCCATGCATGCCGCGGGCGTCACGCTGATGCGCGGCGATCCCGCGCTGGTCGGCGACGCGATCGACATTTCCCGCCGCACCTACGCCAAGATCCGCCAGAACCTGTTCTGGGCCTTCGTCTACAACGTGGTCGGCGTGCCGCTGGCGGCCCTGGGCCTGCTCAGCCCGGTGCTGGCCGGCGCGGCGATGGCGCTGAGCAGCGTCAGCGTGGTCTCCAACGCCTTGCTGCTGCGGCGCTGGAAGGGCCGCGCCTGAAGGCGCGGGGCCAACATTACACAAACGTAATCTTCGGGTCAGGCTGGGGTGGGGGGCCGCTGGCTAGAGTGGCGGCCTGACCGGATTCATCGGATATCGCATGCACATCAAGACTTCAAGGCGGACTTTCGTCACCGCCCTGGCCGCGGGCGGCGCGCTGGGCGCGCTGGGCCTCTGGCGCAAGCCCGTGTGGGCGGCCATCGGGCCGGGCGACCCCCACGTGCTGACCGGCACCGAATTCGATCTTCAGATCGGCCAGACGCCGGTGAACTTCACCGGCAGCCCGCGCACCGCGATGACCGTGAACGGCGGCATACCCGGGCCGTTGCTGCGCTGGCGCGAAGGCGACACCGTCACCCTGCGCGTGCGCAACAAACTGAAGGAGTCCACCTCCATCCACTGGCACGGCATCCTGCTGCCCGCCAACATGGACGGGGTGCCCGGGATGAGCTTCGAAGGCATCGCGCCCGACGGCATGTACGTCTACACCTTCAAGGTGCGCCAGAACGGCACCTACTGGTACCACAGCCATTCGGGATTCCAGGAGCAGTCGGGCGTCTACGGGCCGTTGATCATCGATGCCCGGGAACCGGAGCCGTTCGCCTACGACCGCGAATACGTCGTGATGCTGTCGGACTGGACCGACGAGGACCCGGCGCGGATCATGCGCACGCTGAAGAAGCAGTCCGACTACTACAACTTCCACAAGCGCACCGTCGGCGATTTCTTCCGGGACGTGCGGGAGAAGGGCTGGTCGGCGACGATCGCGGACCGGAAAATGTGGGCCGAGATGCGGATGAATCCGACCGACATCGCCGACGTCAGCGGGTACACCTACACCTATCTCTTGAACGGACAAGCCCCGGACGGCGGTTGGACGGGGCTGTTCAAGCCGGGCGAACGCCTGCGCCTGCGCTTCATCAACGGCTCGGCCATGACCTATTTCGACGTGCGCATTCCCGGCCTGAAGATGACCGTGGTGGCTGCCGACGGGCAGCATGTCAAGCCGGTCGCGGTGGACGAGTTCCGTATCGCCGTGGCCGAAACCTACGACGTGATCGTCGAGCCTGCCGCGGAGGAGGCCTACACCATCTTCGCGCAGTCCATGGACCGCACGGGGTACGCGCGCGGCACGCTGGCCGTGCGCGAGGGCGTGCGCGCGCCGGTGCCGGCCCTGGATCCTCGGCCCATCCTGGCCATGGAGGACATGGGCATGGACCATGGCGGCATGGCGGGCATGGATCATGGGCAGATGCAAGGCATGGATCACGGGCATGGTGCCATGGGCGGCATGCAGTCCCACCCCGCCTCGGAGGCGGGCAACCCCCTGGTGGACATGCAGACGATGATTCCCACGCCCAAGCTGGACGACCCCGGCATGGGCCTGCGCGACAACGGCCGCCGCGTGCTGGCCTATGCCGACCTGCGCAGCGCGTTCCAGGATCCGGACGGGCGGATGCCGAGCCGGACGATAGAGCTGCACCTGACCGGACACATGGAGAAATTCGCCTGGTCATTCGACGGCATCAAGTTCTCGGACTCCCGGCCCGTGGTGCTGAAGTACGGCGAGCGGGTCAGGATCGTACTGGTGAACGACACGATGATGACCCATCCCATCCACCTGCACGGACTGTGGAGCGACCTGGAGGACGAGCACGGCAACTTCATGGTCCGCAAGCACACCATCGACATGCCGCCGGGCTCGCGGCGCAGCTACCGCGTGACCGCCGATGCCCTCGGCCGCTGGGCCTATCACTGCCACCTCCTGTACCACATGGAAGCCGGCATGTTCCGTGAAGTGCGGGTGCAAGAGTAAGGGGCCGGCCATGATCTTTTCCAATCATCGCAACGCGGCGGCGCTGGCCGCCGCGCTCATCGGCCTGGCGCTGGGTGGCACATCGACCGCGCGGGCCCAGATGCAAGGGATGGACCATTCGCACATGGACCACTCCCAGATGCGGGGCATGGACCATTCCAGCATGCCGGGCATGGATCACTCGACCATGCAGAACATGGACCTCGCGCCCATGCAAAGCATGGACCAGGCGCCGATGCAGGGCATGGATGCCGCCCCCGCGGAAAGCCGCACGCCCATTCCCCAACTGACCGATGCCGACCGCCAGGCCGCCGCCTTCGATACGGCGGGCCACGCCGTGCACGACAAGGGCATCAATTCCCTGTTCCTGGTGGATCGGCTGGAATGGCAGGATGCGCGCGGCGGCAACGCGCTGAACTGGGATTTCAAGGGCTGGATAGGTGGCGACATCGATCGCCTGTGGCTCAGTTCGGAAGGCGAGCGCGCGGGCGGCAAGCTCCACGAGGCCGAGGTCCAGGCACTGTGGGGGCATGCCATCAGCCCCTGGTGGGACGTCGTGGGCGGGGTGCGCCACGACTTCAAGCCGGGTTCGTCGCAAACCTGGGCCGCGATCGGCCTGCAGGGAATGGCGCTCTACAACTTCGAGGCCTCCGCCATGGTCTTTGCCGGCGAGAACGGGCAGACCGCCGCGCGCCTGAAGGGCGAGTACGACATCCTCTTCACGAACCGGCTCATCCTGCAGCCCGCTGCCGAGATCAACTTCTTCGGGAAGAACGACCATGGGCGGGGTATCGGGTCGGGCCTGTCGAGCACGGAGCTGGGCGTCCGCCTGCGATACGAAATCCGCCGCGAATTCGCCCCTTACATCGGCGTGACCTGGAACCGCACCTACGGGACTACCGCGGACCATGCCCGGGCGCACGGAGAGCGCCGCAGCGACACTCGGTTCGTGGTCGGCGTGCGCATGTGGTTCTGAATCGCCTCCATTCTTCTTTCCTATCCGTTTCAAGGTCCATCATGTCCAATGCTCGTACCGTCCTGAACGCCGCTGTCCTGACTGCCGGGCTGCTTGCCGCCGCCGCGGCCCAGGCCCATCCCGAACTCCTGTCCTCGACTCCCGGGGACAAGGCCGAGACCACGGCGCCAGCGAGGATAGAACTGCGTTTCTCCGAAGCGCTGGTCACCCAGTTCTCGGGCGCCAGGCTGCTCATGACGGGCATGGCCGGCATGAGCCACGCGCCCATGCCGGTGGAAGCCCGGGTCTCGGGCGATGCCGATCCCAAGACGATGCTGATCACGCCGGCCAAGCCCCTGGCGGCCGGCACCTATCGCGTGGAGTGGCGGGCCGTCTCGTCGGATACGCACCCCATGACCGGCAACTTCTCGTTCAGCGTGAAGTAGGCGATGGCCGACGGGCTGGGCGACCCGCTATCCTGTTGTTGGCGGCGTGGCGGGGAACGCTCGGCCCGCCCACCGGATCTTGAAGGAAACCATGCATGATGCACAAATACGCAAGCCGGTCGCGCCGTACGCTCCTGATCGGGGCGGCCTTGCTTCCACTGGGCGCCTGGGCGCAGAAGACGAACACCGTGGAGGTCTGGAAGACGCCGACCTGCGGATGCTGCAAGGATTGGATCAAGCACTTGCGGGACAATGGATTCCAGGTGGTCGCCCATGACGTCGACGATCCTTCCGTGGAGCGGCGCCGCCTCGGTATCCCGGACGACAAGGGCTCGTGCCACACGGCCGTGGTGGACGGCTATGCGCTGGAGGGGCACGTGCCCGCGAAGGAAGTCAAGCGGTTGCTGCGCGAGCGCCCCTCGGCGATCGGCCTGGCCGTACCCGGTATGCCCCTGGGATCGCCCGGCATGGACGGACCCGAGTACGGTGGCCGTAAGTCCGCCTACGATGTCCTGCTGGTGCGGACCGGCGGGCGGTCCAGTGTCTACCAGGCCTATCGCTGATGCGTGACGGGGCGCCACCATGAAACTACTGGTCGTGGAAGACGAGGCCAAGACCGGTGAATATCTCCGGCAAGGGCTGACCGAGGCGGGCTTCGTGGTCGACCTGGCGGACAACGGCCTGGACGGCCAGTACCGGGCGTTGAGCGAGCCCTATGACCTGATCGTGCTCGACGTGATGCTGCCCGGTGTGGACGGCTGGCGCATCCTGCAAACCCTTCGCGCCGTCGAGAACAACGTGCCCGTCCTGTTCCTGACCGCGCGCGACAGCGTGGCCGACCGGGTCAAGGGCCTGGAGCTGGGCGCGGACGACTATCTGGTCAAGCCCTTCGCGTTCTCCGAACTGCTGGCCCGCGTGCGGACCCTGCTGCGCCGGGGCAGCGGACAGATCGCCACCGACCGCATCCAGGTCGGCGACCTGGTGCTGGATCTCGTCCGCCGCCGGGCCACGCGCGCAGGCCGCCGCATCAACCTGACGAGCAAGGAATTCGCGCTGCTGGAGCTGTTCGTGCGCCGGCGCGGCGAGGTGCTGCCGCGTTCGCTGATCGCCTCCCAGGTGTGGGACATGAACTTCGACAGCGACACGAACGTCATCGACGTGGCCATACGCCGGCTGCGGGCCAAGATCGACGACGCGTTCGATGCCAAGCTCATCCAGACCGTCCGCGGCATGGGCTACGTCCTTGAAGAACCCGAGGACCTGCGCTGATGCGTCCGTTTTCCCTGACCACGCGGCTGACGGCCTTCTTCTCGCTGTCGTCGGCCACCGTGCTGCTGGGACTGGGGGCCTTGATCGCCACATCGATGGACCAGCACTTCGCGCACGAGGATTTCGCCGTGCTCGAGGAAAAGGCGAACCTGGTCCGCAAGATCGTCCAGGATGCCGCGCCCGCCGCGATGCCGGCGCGCCTGGGCGCGGCGCTCCAGAACCATCCCGGGCTGGTGGCCCTGGTCCGGACTGGGGAGGGGGCCAGCCTGTACGCCACCGACGGCGTCGAGTTCCGGCAGGCGCTGGACGCGGCGCGCGCCCTGCCGGCCGGCAAGGAGGAGTTCACCTGGCGCCAGGACGGGGCCGAGTACCGGGGCTTGCGCATCACGGTGGGCGGGGCGGGGGGCGAGATCCATGTCATCGTCGGCCTGGCGACGGAAATCCACGCGCACTTCATGCACGGTTTCCTCCATTCACTGGTGTTGTACGTGCTGCTGTCCGCGCTCGTGAGCGGCGTATTCGGCTGGTGGGCGGCCCGCAGCGGACTCGCGCCGCTACGCGCGATGGCCGTCCGCGCCCGCGCCGTCACGGCGCAGAAGCTGGACGAGCGCATGCCCGTGGAGGCCGTCCCGCTGGAGATGGCTGACCTGGCGTCGACCTTGAATGCCATGCTGGCGCGATTGCAGGACGATTTCCGCCGGCTGTCGGAGTTCTCGTCCGACCTGGCCCACGAACTGCGCACGCCGCTGACGAACTTGCTGACACAGACCCATGTGATCCTTGCGCAGCCCCGCGAGGCCGGGGAGTATCGCGAGATCCTCGCGTCCAACGAAGAGGAGTTGCAGCGCCTGTCGCGCATGGTGTCCGACATGCTCTACCTTGCCAAGATGGAGCATGGCCTCACCCTGCCCGACGCCGGCGTCATCGCCGTGCAGGACGAGGTCAGCGCCTTATTCGAGTTCTACGAGGCCCTGGCCGAAGACAAGGCCGTCGCCATGCGGCTGACGGGCCGGGGCAGGATCGTGGGCGACCGGCTGATGCTGCGGCGCGCCCTGAGCAACCTGCTGTCGAACGCCCTGCGCCATACCCCGCCGGGCGGGGCCATAGACGTGGTGGTCGCCAGCGACGCGACGGCCGTCACGATCGCGGTCGAGAACGATGGCAAGGAAATCCCGGTGGAACTGATTCCCTCTCTGTTCGACCGCTTCTTTCGCGGCGACAAGTCCAGGGCCAGGCCCGATTCGGAAAGCTCGGGCCTGGGGCTGTCGATCACGCGCGCCATCATGGTGGCGCACGGCGGCGACATCACCGCCGGCTCGGCTGCCGGCCGGACCCGGTTCACGCTGGTCTTTCCGGCCAAGGACGCGCTGCCCGCGTCATCGGCCGCAGGCGCGAGGGGGCAATAATCACTCGCCGTTCTCGCGGCCTGCCCGGTCATCTTGCGGCGGGTTCGCCCCGCATGATGCGGTCGATGCCGTCCAGCGCCCGCATTGCGGGCAGCACCGAGGCGATGTCGCAGCGGCTGGGCCGGCCCTCGCGCAGCGCGGCGATGAACTCGGTGTCCTGGGCCTCGAAGGCCGGCTGCGCGCCGGGCATCTCCACGACCTTGCCATCGCTGTCGGTCAGTTCGTCGCGGAAGGCGCGGTAGGTGTCCTCTTCGCCGATGTAGCGATAGAAGCCGCCGAAGGGCCCTTTATTGTTGAACGACATGGCCATGGTCAGCAGCGTGCCGCGCTTGCGCGAACGCATGGCCACGGTGACGTCCATGGGGATGCCCAGTTCGGGATGGTCGGGACCGCGCTGGCCCCAGACGTCGAATTCCGATTCGTCCAGCAGCCAGCAGAACAGGTCCACCGTGTGGCAGGCGTGGTGCCACAGCAGGCTGTCGACCCAGGTGCGCGGCTCGCCGAACATGTTCAGGTTGTTGCGGCGGAAGAAATAGGTTTCGCAGACCAGGTGGTGCAGCGTGAAGTCGCCGCTCTGGATGCGTTCGCGCAGGGTGGTGTGCGGCGGCGCGAAGCGGCGGCTGTGCGCCACCATCATGGGCACGCCGGTCTCGGCCTGCACGCGTGCCAGGCGCTCGGTGTCGGCCAGGGTCAGCGCGGCGGGAATCTCGATCAGCATGGGCTTGCCCAGGCGGGCGGCCAGTTCGGCGTGTTCGGCATGCAGGCCCGAGGGCGTGGCCAGCACCACCGCGTCCACGTCGGGGCGGGCCAGCGTGGCGGCCAGGTCGTCGCTGCAATCGGGAATGCCGTATTGCGCGGCCAATTGGCGGCCGCGCGACATGTCGGCCGCCGCCAGGGCCACGGTCTTCACGCCCGGCATGTCCGCGAAGATGCGCGCGTGGGTCGAGCCCATGGCGCCTTCGCCGGCGATGCACAGACGAATGGGGGCGGACGAGGGGGCAGGCATGGGACGCGGTCTCCGTGATAAGGGAGCGCGGCCGTGGCCGCGCCCGTTGGTCGAGGGGATCCCGGTATTCTAGGCCGCGCTTCCGTGAGGGCCTAGCGGCCCGGGACCTGGAACGCCTTGCACGGATCTTCGCGCGGCGCGGGCGGAATCACGATGTCGCGGTCGTAGGCAGCCGCCGGCGCGGGCTGTTCGGTATAGCCCACCGACAGGATGGTGCCGGGCTGGAGCCAGCGCGGCACGCCGATGTCGCGGCGGACATGGCCGTTGCCGGCCAGCAGGACGACAGGCCGCTGGGCGGCAGCGCCGGGTACGCGCGCGGCGCTGGCGATCGCGCCGGCCATCACGGCGTCGCGCGCCAGCTGGGCCATGGCCATCCCGCCCAGCATGGACGGGGGCAGGGCGCCGCAATGGGCCTCGGCCACTTCCTTGCGCTGCGCCGCCAGCAGGTCGGGCGGAGGCGAGAGCAGGCCGAGCCGGCGCAATTCATCGGTATCGAACAGGGCGGCGGGGCCTTGTTTCATGACGGTGCCCGCATCGGCGCGCGACAGGTTGGCGGCGACCACGGGCAGCTTCTCGCGCAGCGCCAGCTCCAGGACGGGGCGGTAGTGCGCCCAGTCCCACCCCGTCTTGGCCGGCGCCGCGGCCTGGATCACGCAGTCGGCGCTGGTACAGGTGCGCATGGCCCGGTCCAGGTCGGCCTGCCGTTCGCGATCGAACTGTTCCATGGCGATGGCCGGCCGCCAGCCCGCGCGCACCGCGCGCGCGAGCGCCTGCAGGCGCTGGCGATGGCCCTGGGCGTTGTCATGGACTTCGCCCAGCAGCACGACCTGGTGGCGCGGCAGCTCGGCCGCGAGCGAGACGACGGCGGCGTCGTCCCTGCCGGGCAGCCACGAGCATCCGGCCAGCAGCAGGGCGGCGGTGGCGCCGGCCAGCGGCAGCAGCCCGGACGCGGTGCCCGCACCGCGCCGCGTCGGCGTGCAAGCGCGGGCCGTCATGCCGCGGGCCGGGGTGTGCCCGGCGCGATGGCGGCCAGCCCGTCGGCCAGCGCGGTCCACGCCGCCAGCTCGGGCTTGCCCGGCTTGCGTTCGCCGAAGAACTGCACGATCAGCGAACCTTCGGCGTCATAGCATTCCAGCGAGGTCACGATGCCGTCCACCGTGGGCTTGCGCACCAGCCAGGCCTCGGTGAACAGGTCCATGCGCAGGTGCAGGTTGAAGCCCGGATCCAGCACGTTCAGCCACGGGCCCATGGGGGCGATGCGGTGGACCGGCCCGGTGTGGATCTGTACGCATCCGGCATTGCCGACGAACACCATGATGGGCAGCCCCGATCCGGCGGCCGAGTCCAGCACGGCATCCACGGCGCCGACGCCGACCTGCCGCGCGAACTCGGGGGGAGCGAGCCGCAGTGCCTGCGTACGTTCCACGCCATGCCGCCGCAGCAGGCCGAAAAACTCGTGGGTGTCGCGCAGTTCGCGCCATTCCTGGCGGAAGGTATCGACGTCGACGTCCTGGTCGGCCTTGCGCTCGGGGGCCGGCCGTGGTTCCGGCGTGACCGGCTGCGCGCTGTCGGCGTGCGCCGCCAGCAGGGCCTCGAACGCGGCGCGGTCGGTGCCCTCGGCCACATAGATCTTGTGCACCGCCTCGCCCTGCTGGTCGAACACCTGCAGGCTGGGGCGCTCGCCCCCCACGGCGTAGGCGTGCCGCCACTGCGACAGGAACAGGCGCAGGTCGATCTCGGGGTTCAGGGCCAGCCCCATCCTGCCTTCGACCTGGACGTGGTCGTAGACCCCGGTCTTTTCGTGGACGGCGGCCTCGTTGCGTGTCAGCGCCAGCAGTGGCCCGGCCGCCTTCAGTCCGCCCAGCAGCGTGGCCCAGTCGGGCTTGAGCCGGGTCGCGGACGGATCGGCTGCGACCAGCTCGCCTTCGCTGGCGCCGATGCGGGCGGCCGCGTCACGCATGCGCAGCTTGGGCTGCTCGGCCTTGAGGGCCAGGTAACGTTGCCAGAGGGTGGTTGCTGTCATGCGGGGAACCTTGGGACGGGGAAATGGTCGTAATGATAATGATTTTTATTAATGAAGGTAAGGCGCGGGTCGCATGATGGGGAGGGCGGGGCGACAAAAGGCCTTTCCGCCCTATACTAGAGTGTTTCGTCATTTTCCTTGCGAGTCCCGCCATGCCGCAATACCGTTCCCGTACCTCCACCCATGGCCGCAACATGGCCGGGGCACGTGCGCTATGGCGCGCGACCGGCATGAAGGACGGTGACTTCGGCAAGCCCATCGTCGCGGTCGTCAATTCCTTCACCCAGTTCGTGCCCGGCCACGTGCACCTGAAGGACCTGGGCCAGATGGTCGCCCGCGAGATCGAGGCCGCCGGCGGCGTCGCCAAGGAGTTCAACACCATCGCGGTGGACGACGGCATCGCCATGGGGCACGGCGGCATGCTGTATTCGCTGCCCTCGCGCGAGCTGATCGCCGACTCGGTCGAGTACATGGTGAACGCGCATTGCGCCGACGCCATGGTCTGCATCTCCAACTGCGACAAGATCACCCCGGGGATGTTGATGGCCGCCATGCGGCTGAACATTCCGGCCGTGTTCGTGTCGGGCGGCCCCATGGAGGCCGGCAAGGTCATCGAGGCCTACCATCCCGCCCAGGACGTGAACGGCCAGAAGATCATCAAGGTGGACCTGATCGACGCCATGATCAAGGCCGGCGACCCCACCGTGTCGGACGAGGACGTCGAGAACTACGAGCGCTCGGCCTGTCCCACGTGCGGGTCCTGCTCGGGCATGTTCACCGCCAACTCGATGAACTGCCTGACCGAAGCGCTGGGGCTGTCGCTGCCGGGCAACGGCACGCTGGTGGCCACCCACGCCGACCGCAAGGACCTGTTCCTGCGCGCCGGCCGGGTCGCCGTCGAGCTGTGCCGCCGCTATTACGAGCAGGACGACGCTTCCGTCCTGCCGCGCAACATCGCCACCAAGGCGGCATTCACCAACGCGATGGCGCTGGACGTGTCCATGGGCGGCTCGACCAATACCGTGCTGCACCTGCTGGCCGCGGCGCAGGAAGGCGGCGTGGATTTCACGATGAGCGACATCGATCGCATCTCGCGCCACGTGCCCTGCCTGTGCAAGGTCGCGCCCGCCACGCAGCAGTACCACATCGAGGACGTGCACCGCGCCGGCGGCATCATGGCCATCCTGGCCGAGCTCGACCGCGCGGGCCTGCTGGACACCTCGGTGTCCACCGTGCACAGCAAGACCCTGGGCGAGGCCATCGCCGCGAACGACGTCAAGACGAACGCCGACGAAGCCGTCCATGCCTTCTTCCGCGCGGCGCCCGGCGGCGTGCCGACCCAGACCGCCTTCAGCCAGGACAAGCGCTTCGACAAGCTGGACCTGGACCGGGCTGCCGGCTGCATCCGCGACAAGGCCCATGCCTATTCCCAGGACGGCGGCCTGGCCGTGCTGTACGGCAACGTGGCCGAGAAGGGCTGCATCGTCAAGACGGCGGGGGTCGATGAAAGCATCCTGAAATTCACCGGCAAGGCGCGCATCTTCGAGAGCCAGGAAGACGCCGTGGACGGCATCCTGGGCGATACGGTGCATGCCGGCGACGTGGTCATCATCCGCTACGAAGGCCCCAAGGGCGGCCCCGGCATGCAGGAAATGCTCTATCCGACCTCGTACATCAAGTCCAAGGGCTTGGGCAAGGCCTGCGCCTTGCTGACCGACGGCCGCTTCTCGGGCGGATCCTCGGGCCTGGTGATCGGCCATGCTTCGCCCGAGGCGGCCGAGGGCGGTGCCATCGGGCTCGTGGAAGAGGGCGACATCATCGAGATCGACATTCCCAACCGCCGCATCAACCTGCGCGTGGACGACGCGGAACTGGCCAGGCGCCGCCAGGCGATGGAAGCCCGCGGCGACAAGGCCTGGCAGCCGCTCGATCGCCAGCGCGTGGTGTCGCAGGCGCTGCAGGCGTACGGGATGATGGCGACCTCCGCCGACCGCGGCGCGGTGCGGGACATCTCGCAATTGAAGGCCCCGCGCGCCCGCTAGGGAAGCCCGGAAGCCCGGCTTCGAAAAACAGACGGCCTCGCTTTCAGGAGCGAGGCCGTTTTCGTTTTCGGCGCAGCGGCCGGTCAGGGGGCGGGAGGCGGAACTTCCTTGGCAGGCGTTCCCTGTTCTTCCTTTTCCACGCGATTCAGCAGCTTGGCGAACTCGATCACCAGCCTGCGGCTGCGCGCGTCCAGCGTGGCGAAGCTGCGGCGCAGGGCGCGTGTGTCGTCGGCGTAGGGCAGCTCGTCGCCGTCACGCAGCTCCGAGGTGGCGGGAAGCACGCGGACGTTCTCGACCAGGGCATAAAGATCGGTCACGCCCACGTTCATGGCCCGGGCGATGTTCTCCAGGCGTACGATGGACGGCTTCTGCTTGCCGGTCTCGATGCGGGAAAGATTGCCGGCATCGGTTCCGACTTCCATGGCGACGGCCTCGAGCTTGAGCCCGAGTTTCTCGCGCGTATATCGGATCGCCGAACCTATGTCCATGGCGTGATTGTCCGAATGCCTTGCTCTGCACGCAAAGCGTGAGACGCAAATTATTCGTGTATATTTTGCGTAAAAAGCAAAACGAATCATTGCGCCAAGCGGGAGAAGCGTGGGTCAGGCCCTCCCGAGGCGACGGGGGTTGCGTGCCATGCAAACACACCAAGGCGTGACGGAACTGCTGGTACTCAGCGGGATCGACCAGGACGGCCACATCGCGTGGCTCTTCGTGCCGCGCGGCTGGGACATCGCCGCGCTGGAACAACTGTTCCCCTTCTCGGGCCATGCCCTCGCGCGGCGACGCCATGTGTTGATCGCGGTGCCGATCGCCCGCGAACTGGCGCAGCGGTACGGCACCCGGCCCTTGCTCGAGTTCCCGGACACGCCGTCGCTGCACAGCCTGCTTTCCGAAGGCCTCGCGGCGGTGAAGCTGCTGATCGCGCGCGATCAGGACACGGCATCGGCCATGCCGCTGTGACGCAGCAGGGCCTCGATGCTGGGATCCCGGCCGCGGAAGGCGCGGAACGACTCGATCGCGGGCCGGCTGCCGCCCACTTGCAGGATCTCCCGCAAGAAGCGTGCCCCGACCTCGGGCCGTAGCGTATCCTCGGTCGCCGCGTCCTCGAAAGCCGCGTAGGCGTCGGCGGACAATACTTCCGCCCACTTGTAGCTGTAGTAGCCGGCCGAGTAGCCGCCGGCGAAGATGTGGCTGAAGGTGTTGATCCAGCGCGAGACCTCCGGCTGGGGCAGCACGTGCATGCGGTCGTTCACCGCGCGCGACAGCGCCAGCACGCTTTGCTGGCCGTCGGGATCGTAGTCGGTGTGCAGGTGCATGTCGGTGGCGGCCAGCACGACCTGGCGCAGCGTCATCAGCCCGCCCTGGAAGTTCTTGGCGGCGACCATCTTGTCGTACAGGGCGCGGGGCAGCGGTTCGCCCGTTTCCGCGTGCGCGGTCATCTGTTCCAGCACCGCCCATTCCCAGCAGAAGTTCTCCATGAACTGGCTGGGCAGTTCGACCGCATCCCATTCCACGCCGTTGATGCCCGACACGCCCAGGTCTTCCATCTGCGTGAGCATGTGATGCAGGCCGTGGCCGCATTCATGGAACAGGGTGATGACTTCGTCGTGCGTGAACAGCGAGGGCTTGCCGCCGCTGGGCGGCGTGAAATTGCAGACAAGGTAGGCCACCGGTGTCTGCAGTTCGCCGCCGGGGCGGCGATAGCGGGTGCGGGCGTCGTCCATCCATGCGCCGCCGCGCTTGCCGTCGCGCGCGTACAGGTCCAGGTAGAACTGCGCCAGCAGCGTGCCGGCGGCCGATTCCACGCGGAAGAAGCGCACGTCGGGATGCCAGGCCGGGGCGTCGTCCGGGCGGATGCGGACCGAGAACAGCGTCTCGATCACCTTGAACAGGCCCGCCAGCACCTTGGGTTCGGGGAAGTATTGCTTGACCTCGTTTTCCGAGAAGGCGTAGCGTGCCTGGCGCAGTTTCTCGGACGCATAGGCGATGTCCCAGGGCTCGAGTTCGGCCAGGCCCAGCTCGGCGGCGGCGAATTCCCGCAGCTCGCGCAGGTCGCGCTCGGCATAGGGGTGCGCGCGCTCGGCCAGCTCGGCCAGGAATTTCTGCACCTGCTCGGGCGTATCGGCCATCTTGGGCACCAGCGACACCTCGCCGTAGTTGGCATAGCCCAGCAGGCCCGCTTCCTCGCGGCGCAGGCGCAGCAGGTCCAGCATGATGGCGGTGTTGTCCCACTCGGCCCGACCCTGTCCGTATTCGGGACCAAGCTCCGAGGCGCGCGTCACGTGCGCCTTGTACATGGTCTCGCGCAGGGCGCGGTTGTCGGCGTATTGCAGTACCGGGAAATACGAGGGGAAGTGCAGGGTGAACTTCCAGGCCGGCGCTTCGTCCGGGGCTTCGCCTTCCTTGGCCGGAATCTTCCGGGCGGCTTCGCGCGCCGCTTCCTTCACGTCCTCGGGCAGTCCGGCCAGTTCGGCCTCGTCGCGCACGATCAGCGCATAGGAGTTGGTGGCGTCCAGCACGTGGTCGGAGAAAGCCTTGGACAGCGTTGCCTGCTGTTCCTGGATCTCGGCGAAGCGAGGCTTGGATTCCTCGGGCAGCTCGGCGCCGCCCAGGCGAAAGCCCCGCAGCTCGTTCTCGATCAGTTTCTTGCGGGCCGGCGTCTGCTGCTGGAATTCCTTGCTGGCCGCCAATTTCTTGTAACGCTCGTACAGCGCCTGGTTCTGGCCCAGGCCGGCCCAGAACTCGGTCACGCGCGGCAGGTTCTCGCCGTAGGCGGCACGCAGCTCGGGCGTATCGGCCACCGCGTTCAGGTGTCCCACCACGCTCCAGGCCCGCGACAGCCCCTCGGTGCCTTCATCCAGCGTCTCGACCACGCTGTGCCAGGTAGCCGGCGCATCCGCGGCCTGGTCCGCCTCCAGCTTGTCCACCGCCTTCTGCGCCCGCTCCAGCAGGGCCGTGATGGCCGGTGTGATGTGCTCCGGCCGGATGGCATCAAACCGGGCCAGGCCCGACAGGTCCATGAGCGGATTGCCGGCCAGGGCGGAGGAAGAGGAAAGGTCGGACGCTTGCGCCATGGGGAAACTCCTGAATGCTGACTGTGCCCCGTAGATGGGGGTGAAAAAAGGAAACACCAGGGGAGGGCACCATCCCGGGAACAGGGGGACAAGAACGCCGCCCCTTGCCAGCCTGTTGGTTTCCAGGATGCGGTGGATCCGGCTCCGCCGGTCCGCCCGCATCGCCCCCTGGGGGGCGCCCGAAGGGCGTAGGGGGGGGCCTACCCCTCAGCAGATTCCAGCGTATTGGCCAGCAGCATCGTGATCGTCATCGGGCCGACGCCGCCCGGGACCGGGGTGATCCAGCCGGCCACTTCCGAGACGCTGGCGAAATCGACGTCGCCGCATAGCTTGCCGGCCTCGTCGCGGTTGATGCCCACGTCGATCACCACCGCGCCGGGCTTGACCATGTCGCCGGTCAGCGTGTTGCGGCGGCCCACGGCGGCCACCACCACGTCGGCCTGGCGGGTATGGTAGGCGAGGTCGGGCGTGCCGCTGTGGCATATCGTGACCGTGGCGTTGGCCTGCAACAGCAGCAGCGCCATGGGCTTGCCCACGGTGTTGCTGCGGCCGATGACCACGGCATGCTTGCCGCGCAGGTCGTAGCCGGTGCTTTCGATCAGCTTCATGCAGCCGTAGGGCGTGCACGGACGGAAGCCTTTCAGCCCCGCCATCAGCTCGCCGGCGCTGAGCACGGAGTAGCCGTCCACGTCCTTGCGGGTGGAAATGGCCTCGATCACCTTGTGCGGGTCGATGTGCCTGGGCAAGGGCATCTGCACCAGGATGCCGTGGATGGCGGGATCATGGTTGAGCAGGTCGATGCGGGCCAGCAGCTCGGCCTCGGTCATCGTGGCCTCGTACTTCTCCAGCACCGAATGGAAGCCCGCGTCGTGGCACGCCTTGACCTTGTTGCGCACGTACACGTGCGAGGCCGGATCGTCGCCCACCAGGATCACCGCCAGGCCGGGACGCCTGCCCTGGCGCGTGAGTTCGGCGGCGCGCTGGGCGATGTCGGAGCGGATCTGCTTGGAGAGTTCGTTGCCGTTGATGAGGCGTGCGGGCATGGCGGTCTGAAGGCAAAGAGGAGTGGGGGAACGAGGGCGCTGGCGCCTGGGGCATTTTAGCGCACGGGGGCCGACGCTTCAGCCAGGCGTGCCGGTTTCCACCGCCTTCATCACCGCCGCCACGGCCCTGTCCCCATCCCGCCCGGACGCTTCCAGGCCGGCCACCACGCCCCGCCGGTCGGCTTCGCTGCGGTTCTGGCTCATCTTCCACTTGGCCTGCAGCCGCGCGATGGGCATTTCCAGTCCGACGATGGCCGCCAGCCTTTCCTGCAGGAAGGCCGGCGGCGCGTCGCTCATCTTCCACGGGGCGTCGCGGCCCTGCTCGAACATCCGCGTCAGCCGGCCCACCACGCCGGCCACCCAGCCGGGATCGTCATGCACGATGATCCGGCCGCGGGCATGCACCACGGCGTAGTTGTAGGTGGGCACGACTTCGTGGGTCGTGCGCTTGGTTTCGTACAGGCTGGGCGATACGTAGGCGCTGGGGCCCTGGAAGACGACCAGGCTCTCGGCCTGGGAATCCGCCAGTTCCCGCCAGACCGCCCTGCGGGACCCGGCCCCCTTGGGGGCTGCCGCGTAGCGGCTGGGGGCCCCACCATTCCGGGCGCGCGTAAGCGCGTAGGGGGGCTATCCCTGCGGCCGATGGTGCAGGGCCACCTTCATCAGGTCGGCCACGGTCGTGACCTGCAGCTTTTCCATGATGTTGGCGCGATGCGCCTCGACGGTCTTGATGCTGATGCCCAGGTCGTCGGCGATCTGCTTGTTCAGGCGGCCGGCCACGATGCGTTCCAGTACCTGCTGTTCGCGCACGGTCAGCCGGGCCAGCAGGGCCTCGTGGCCGCGCCGGGTGGCTTCGTCGGCCGCGCGGGAATGGGCCTGCTCCAGCATGTTGGCGATGATCTGGCGCAGGTCCGCTTCGTTGAAGGGTTTTTCCAGGAAATCCACCGCGCCTTTCTTCATGGTGGAGACCGCCATGGGCACGTCGCCGTGGCCGGTGACGAAGACGATGGGCAGGGTGGACTTGCGGGCGAGCAGTTGTTCCTGGAGCTCGAGCCCGGTCATGCCCGGCATCCGGACGTCGGCGATCAGCACGCCGATCACCTCGGGGTCGTACTCGGCCAGGAAGCGTTCCGAACTCTCGTAGGCCCGTACCCGGTAACCGTTGGCTTCGAGCAGCCATCGGAGAGAATCTCGCACGGCTTCGTCGTCGTCGACTATGAAGACCGTGCTGGATTGGGGCGTATTGCTCATCAGGTAAGCTCCTTGGGTGCGGATTCCAGTTCGGGGGCGGGTCCGGTCGGCAGGATCGGACGTACCCACGGAAGCGTGAACTTGAAGATCGTGCCTCCGGCGGGATTGGCTTCGGCCCACAGCCGGCCGTGGTGGAACTCGATGATCGTGCGGCAGATGTTCAGGCCCATGCCCATGCCTTCCGACTTGGTGCTGTAGAAAGGCTCGAACAGCCGTTCGGGGTCGGCCAGCCCATGGCCGGTATCGGTGACTGCCACTTCAACCATGTCGTCGCGCACGTTCGCTTCCACCAGCAGTTCCCGCCCCTCTGAATCCTGCATGGCCTCCAGGCCGTTTTTCATCAGATTCAGGACCACCTGTTCGATCAGGATAGGATCGGCAAGAACGTCCGGCAACTGTTCGGGTATTTTTTGAATGATATCGATCCGCCGGGTCCGGGACTCGATCCCGGCAAAACCGACCGCATTATCCACGATCGTGGGCAGGCTGACCCGCTGGCGCTTGGGCTCGCTCCGCTTCACGAATTCGCGTATGCGGCGGATGATCATACCTGCACGCTGGGCCTGTGCGGTGGTTTTTTCCAGGGCCGGCAGCAATTTGGCCGGATCGGTATCGCCGGCGCGTACCAGCGCCACCACGCCCATGCTGTAGTTGTTGATGGCCGTCAGCGGCTGGTTCAGCTCGTGCGCCAGCGACGAGGCCATTTCGCCCATGGTGATCAGGCGGCTGGTGAGCTGGATCTTCTCCTGCTGGGCGCGGGACGCTTCCTCGGAGGCCCGGCGCTCGGTGATGTCGCGCGCCACCTGCATGCGCACCCGGCGTCCGTCCACCCATTGCAGCATGCGATGGCGCACCTCGAACCAGCGGTGCGTGGACGAGGAATACACTTCGATTGCTTCATCGGTGAAACGGCCGCGCCGGCCGGCGGACAGTTCGTCGTGCCCGGTGGGCTGCGAACCCAGCACGCGGCGGTAGGTCTTGTTGGCGAACAGCAGTTCCGAGCCCTTGGGGGTCTCGGCCGTGACCGAGATGGCGTCGTCCAGGCCCTCGAGCACGGTCATGAAGCGTTCGTGGGCGGCGGCCAGGGCCTCGCGGATGCGCTTGGGCTCGGTGATGTCGGTCATGGACGTCATCCACCCGGTCTGCACGCCACGCTGGTCCAGCAGCGGCGACACGTACATCCGCGCGAAGAAGATCGAGCCGTCGCGCCGCTGCGCCTCCATCTCGAAGCCGCTGCTGGGGGCGTTGCCCGACAGCAGCATCTCGGTGTTGCGCCACTGGGCGGCATGGTCGCCCTGGGGCCAGTAGGGGTAGGGCGGCGGCCGGCCCAGCAGGTCGGCCTCGTCCCAGCCCATCATCCGGCAGAAGGCCGGGTTCACATAGGTAATGCGGCCTTCCATGTCCAGCACCCGCATGCCGGTCAGCATGGAGTTCTCCATGGCGCGGCGGAAGGCGGTCTCGGCGATCAGGGCCTGTTCGGCCTGGGAACGGAAGCGCGTGTGGCGCCACAGCGCGAACAGGCTCCATATGATGACCGCCGACAGCGACACCACGACCCAGACCAGCATGGTCTGCGAGGTGTCGGTTTGCGTGCGGTAGCCGCGCGCGCTCAGCATCATGCCGTTGCCCGGCGGGTCCAGCGGCACTTCGTAGGCGTTGATGGCGCCCTTGTCCGCGCGCGACGACGAGGACACCAGCGGCATCTCGTTGCCGTCCAGGATGGAAACCTTGTACTTGCGCTGGGTCTCCTGCGGGATCAGGTGCTGCAGGATGGCGTCCACCGAATACACCGTGGCCAGCGTGCCCAGGAAGCGTTCGTCCTGGAACACCGGCACGTACAGGTCCAGGTAGACCTCGTTGTACTGCCCCCGGTAGGGGCGGGAATACGCCGGCCGGTGCTCGTCGCGGGCGATCTCGAAGGCGCGGAAGGCCTCCGGCTCGGCCGCGCCGGGGGCGCTCATGCGGAAGGTCTGGCCCGCGCGCCGGTCCGGCGTCGAGACCCAGACCGCCTTGCGGTCGGCGTTGATCCAGGCCACGTGGATGATCTCGGGATGCTCGACCTGCAGTTCCCGGGCATCGTCCAGGAAGCGGCCCTCGGTCATGCTGGTGCGCACCAGGTCGCGTCCCAGCGCGCCCATGCGGTCGCGCGCCGCCAGCATGCGCAGGCGCATCGATTGCTGCGCCCAGTCGACGTCCCGCACCAGCGTGCCGTAGCGCTGGGCGTCGTCGCGGGCATCCAGCCACCACAGGATCGAGCCCATGACGCAGACGAACAGCCCCAGCGCGATGGCGGGCGTCAGCCAATACCAGCTGCGCCGGCGCAGGCGCCCCAGATCCTTGAACGGGGCGGGAATATTGGAAGGATGAACGGTAGACATGAAGAAAGTTTACGCACAGTGTGGTGCGTTCGGAGGCCCGCTGTTTTATTGCAGCGCAGAATGCTTTTATCCGGGTTTCGTGGTAGATTTCACATTGTGGTAAATGATATCGTAAAGCGAAATTTTTATTGCATGGAAGGCTTCCTGCCTTCTAGAATCGCGCCGGAGTTGCGAGGGCCCTAGTTTTACATAGGCGAAGGCCGCCAACAGCGACTTAACCCTCGGATGGCTACGAGCCGTCCGGATGTCACAGAGACTCAGGAGACAGGCATGTCCGCTCTTCCTCAGGTCGGGGCCGGTATAACCGCCGCCAACGACGAAGATACCCTGGAAACCCAAGAATGGCTCGAAGCCCTGGAAGCGGTTCTGGATCGCGAAGGCCCTGAGCGCGCGCATTACCTGCTGGAACGCCTGATCGACCTGGCCCGCCGTTCCGGCGCCTACATCCCGTTCTCGCCGAACACCGCCTACGTCAACACCATCCCGCCGCACATGGAGCCGGCGCATCCGGGCAAGCTGGATCTGGAAAACCGCATCCGCTCGTACATCCGCTGGAACGCGATGGCCATGGTGGTCAAGGCCAACCGGCTGCATCCGCCCGATGGCGGCGACCTGGGCGGCCACATCGCCTCGTTCGCCTCGCTGGCGACCATGATCGAGACCGGCCAGAACCACTTCTGGCACGCCGAGACCGAAAACCGCGGCGGCGACCTGGTCTACTTCCAGGGCCATTCCTCGCCCGGCGTGTACGCCCGCGCCTTCCTGGAAGGCCGCCTGTCGGAAGACCAGCTCAACCATTTCCGCCAGGAAGTCGACGGCAAGGGCCTGTCGTCCTACCCGCATCCGAAGCTGATGCCCGACTTCTGGCAGTTCCCGACCGTCTCGATGGGCCTGGGCCCCCTGATGGCCATCTACCAGGCCCGTTTCCTGAAATACCTGCACGCCCGCGGCATCGCCGACACCAGCAACCGCAAGGTCTGGGTGTTCTGCGGCGACGGCGAAATGGACGAGCCCGAGTCGCTGGGCGCCATCAGCCTGGCCTCGCGCGAAAAGCTGGACAACCTGGTGTTCGTGATCAACTGCAACCTGCAGCGCCTGGACGGCCCGGTGCGCGGCAACGGCAAGATCATCCAGGAACTGGAAGGCGAATTCCGCGGCAGCGGCTGGAACGTCATCAAGCTGATCTGGGGCGGCTACTGGGATCCGCTGCTGGCGCGCGACAAGGAAGGCATCCTGCGCCAGATCATGGAAGAGACCGTCGACGGCGAATACCAGGCCTACAAGGCCAACGACGGCGCGTTCGTGCGCGAGAACTTCTTCGGCAAGCACCCCAAGCTGCTGGAGATGGTCAGCCGCATGAGCGACGAGGACATCTGGCGCCTGAACCGCGGCGGCCATGACCCGCACAAGGTCTACGCCGCGTTCGACGCCGCGCAGAACAGCCAGGGCCGCCCGACCGTCATCCTGGCCAAGACCATCAAGGGCTACGGCATGGGCGCCGCCGGCGAGTCGCGCAACCCCGCGCACCAGCAGAAGAAGCTGGACGACGACATCATCCGCGCCTACCGCGACCGCTTCAACATCCCGGTGCCGGACGACAAGCTGGGCGAACTGCCGTACTTCAAGCCGTCCGACGAATCGCCGGAAATGAAGTACCTGCACGAGCGCCGCCAGGCCCTGGGCGGCTACCTGCCGCACCGCCGCCAGAAGGCCGACGAGCACCTGCCCGCGCCGGCGCTGTCGACCTTCCAGGCCGTGCTCGATCCCACCGCCGAGGGCCGCGAGATCTCGACCACGCAAGCCTTCGTGCGCATCCTGACGCAACTGCTGCGCGACAAGACGCTCGGCCCGCGCGTCGTGCCCATCGTGCCCGACGAATCGCGCACCTTCGGCATGGAAGGCATGTTCCGCCAGATCGGCATCTACGCCCACGAAGGCCAGAAGTACGTGCCCGTGGACAAGGCGCAGGTCATGTACTACCGCGAGGCGGAAGACGGCCAGATCCTGGAAGAGGGCATCAACGAAGCGGGCGCGATGAGCTCGTGGATCGCCGCGGCGACGTCCTACTCGTCGAACAACCGCATCATGGTGCCGTTCTACATCTATTACTCGATGTTCGGCTTCCAGCGCATCGGCGACCTGGCCTGGGCCGCCGGCGACATGCAGGCCCGCGGCTTCATGCTGGGCGGCACCGCCGGCCGCACGACGCTCAACGGCGAAGGCCTGCAGCACGAGGACGGCCACAGCCACCTGATGTCGGCCACCATCCCCAACTGCGTGTCGTACGACCCGACCTTCGCGCACGAACTGGCGGTCATCATCCAGAACGGCCTCAAGCGCATGGTGGAAGACCAGGAAAACGTCTTCTACTACATCACGGTCATGAACGAGAACTATGCCCAGCCGGGCCTGAAGGCCGGCGACGAAGAGGGCATCATCCGCGGCATGTACCAGTTGAAGAAGAGCGAGGCCAAGGCCGAGCATCGCGTCCAGCTGCTGGGTTCGGGCACCATCCTGCGCGAAGTCATCGCCGCCCAGGAACTGCTCGAGAAGGACTGGGGCGTTGCCGCCGACGTCTGGAGCGTGACCAGCTTCACCGAGCTGCGCCGCAACGGCCTGGACGCCGATCGCCACAACCTGCTGCATCCGACCGAGAAGAAGGCCCAGGTCGCCTACGTGACCGAAGTGCTGGAAAAGACCGAAGGTCCCATCGTCGCCTCGACCGACTACATGAAGTCCTTCGCCGACCAGATCCGTCCGTTCATCCCCAGGGGCCGCACCTACAACGTGCTGGGCACCGACGGGTTCGGCCGTTCCGACTTCCGCGCCAAGCTGCGCGAACACTTCGAGGTGGATCGCCACTTCGTCACGCTGTCCGCCCTGAAGGCGCTGGCCGACGAAGGCAAGATCCCGGTGAAGAAGGTGGCCGAGGCCATCAAGAAGTACGGCATCAACCCCGAGAAAGCCAACCCTCAACACGCGTGATCGATGGCCGGGATGGGTAAGATAGGGACTGCCCCTGTCTTGCCCGCCCGGCCGGCGCGCGCCTGCCTGCGGCGGGGGCGCCGGTGGGGTCCGGCTTTCTGGAGACTACAGAATGAGTAATGTGAGCGAGCTGAAAGTCCCCGACATCGGTGATTTCAGCGAAGTCGAAGTGATCGAGATCCTGGTCTCGGTGGGCGACACCATCAAGGCCGAGCAAAGCCTGGTCACGGTCGAGTCCGACAAGTCGTCCATGGAAATCCCGGCCGCCGCCGGCGGGGTGGTCAAGGCCATCAAGGTCAAGGTCGGCGACAAGGTCAGCGAAGGTACGCCGCTGGTCGAGATCGAAGCCGCCGGCGGCGCCGAGGCGCCCCAGCGGGAAGCGGCGCCTGCCAAGGCCGAAGCGCCCGCCGCCGTGCCCGCCGCCAAGCAGGAAGCCGCGCCGCAGGCCGCGCCGGCCGCCGCGCCCGCCCAGGGCGGTGGCGAGGAAACCGTGGTCGTGCCCGACATCGGCGACTTCAAGGACGTCGAAGTCATCGAACTGCTGGTCAAGGCCGGCGACAAGGTCTCGGCCGAGCAAAGCCTGGTCACCGTCGAGTCCGACAAGTCCTCCATGGAAATCCCGACCTCGGTCGCAGGCGAAGTCACCGAGGTGCTGGTCAAGGTCGGCGACAAGGTATCCAAGGGTAGCCAACTGGTGAAGGTCAAGACCGGTGCCGCCGCCGCTGCCGCGCCGGCCGCCAAGGCCGAGAGCGCGCCGGCTCCCGCCGCCAGGGCCGAGGCGCCGGCGCCCGCCGCGCCGGCCGCCGCGCCCGCGGCCAAGCAGCCGCCCGTGCCGGCCGACTCCGCCGTCGAACACGCGCCTTCCAAGGCCCATGCCTCGCCGTCCGTGCGCAAGTTCGCGCGCGAACTGGGCGTGGACCTTTCCAAGGTGCCCGCCACCGGTCCCAAGGGCCGCATCACGCCCGACGACGTGCGCAACTTCGTCAAGAAGGCCCTGGCGGGCGGCGCCGCCGCAGCGCCCGCGGCCGCCGGCGGCTCGGGCTCCGGCCTGGAAGTGCTGGCCTGGCCCAAGGTCGATTTCGCCAAGTTCGGCGAAGTCGAGGCCAAGCCGCTGTCGCGCATCAAGAAGATCTCCGGCGCCAACCTGCACCGCAACTGGGTGATGATCCCCCACGTCACCAACAACGAGGATGCGGACATCACCGACCTGGAAGCCTTCCGCGTCCAGCTCAACAAGGAAAACGAGAAATCCGGCGTCAAGGTCACGATGCTCGCGTTCCTGATCAAGGCCGTCGTCTCGGCGCTAAAGAAATTCCCCGAGTTCAACGCCTCGCTGGAAGGCGACAACCTGATCCTGAAGAAGTACTTCCACATCGGTTTCGCCGCCGACACGCCCAACGGGCTGGTGGTGCCGGTCATCCGCGACGCCGACAAGAAGGGCGTCCTGGAGCTGGCCAAGGAAACCTCCGAACTGGCCAAGAAGGCGCGCGACGGCAAGCTCTCGCCCTCGGAAATGCAGGGCGGCTGCTTCTCGATCTCGTCGCTGGGCGGCATCGGCGGCACCAGCTTCACGCCCATCATCAACGCGCCCGAAGTGGCCATCCTGGGCGTCAGCCGTTCCACCATGAAGCCCGTCTGGGACGGCAAGCAGTTCGTGCCGCAACTGACGCTGCCCATGTCGCTGTCGTACGACCACCGCGTCATCGACGGCGCCGCCGGCGCCCGCTTCAACGCCTACCTGGCCTCGGTGCTGGCGGACTACCGCCGCATCCTGCTGTAAGGAGCCCGAGATGGCGATAGAACTCAAGGTACCCGACATCGGCGACTTCAAGGACGTCGAAGTCATCGAGATCCTGGTGGCCGTGGGCGACACCATCAAGGCCGAGCAAAGCCTGATCACCGTCGAATCCGACAAGTCCTCCATGGAAATCCCCGCCGCGCAGGGCGGGGTGGTCAAGGCCATCAAGGTCAAGGTCGGCGACAAGGTCAGCGAAGGCTCGGTGCTCGTCGAGGTCGACGCGGCCGAAGGCGCCGCCGCGGCCAGCCCGGCCCCGGCCGCGGACGGCAAGTCGCGTACCGGTTTCCCCAAGGTCGAAGTGGCGCCCGCCGCCATGCACGAACTGGGCGAACCGACCTCCGACAAGCCGGATCCCGACCCCGTCCCGCTGCCCGCCGCCGCCAGCTTCGGCGGCAAGGCCGACCAGAGCTTCGACGTCGTGGTCCTGGGCGCCGGCCCCGGCGGCTACTCCGCCGCCTTCCGCGCCGCCGACCTGGGCCTGAAAGTGGCCCTGGTCGAACGCTATTCGACCCTGGGCGGGGTCTGCCTGAACGTCGGCTGCATTCCCTCCAAGGCCCTGCTGCATACCGCGGCCGTGGTCGAGGAAGCCGCCAAGATGGCCGAGCACGGCATCACCTTCGGCAAGCCCGAAATCGACCTGGACAAGTTGCGCAAGTTCAAGGACGGCGTCGTCGGCAAGCTGACCGGCGGCCTGGCGGGCATGGCCAAGGCCCGCAAGGTCACCGTGGTGACTGGCGTCGGCGCCTTCGTCGGCCCCAACCACATCGAAGTGCATGGCAAGGACGGCAAGCAGGTCATCCAGTTCGCCAGCGCCATCATCGCCGCCGGCAGCCAGTCCGTGAAACTGCCCTTTGCCCCGGAAGACGAACGCATCGTCGACTCCACCGGCGCACTGCTTTTGAAGCGCGTGCCCAAGAAGATGCTCATCATCGGCGGCGGCATCATCGGCCTGGAAATGGGCACGGTGTACTCGACCCTGGGCGCCAGGCTCGACGTCGTCGAAATGCTGGACGGCCTGATGCAGGGCGCCGACCGCGACCTGGTCAAGGTCTGGCAGAAGATGAACGAACACCGCTTCGACAACATCATGTTGAAGACCAAGACGGTGGGCATCGAGGCCAAGGCCGATGGCATCTGGGTCACCTTCGAGGGCGAGAAGGCCCCCAAGGAACCCCAGCGCTACGACCTCGTCCTGCAGGCCGTCGGCCGCAGCCCCAACGGCAAGAAGATCGGCGCCGACAAGGCCGGCGTGCAGGTGGGCGACCGCGGATTCATTCCGGTGGATTCCCAGATGCGCACCAACGTGCCGCACATCTACGCCATCGGCGACATCGTCGGCCAGCCCATGCTGGCCCACAAGGCCGTGCATGAGGGCCACGTGGCGGCGGAAGCCGCGGCCGGCCAGAAGAGCCACTTCGACGCCACCGTCATCCCCTCCGTGGCTTACACGGATCCGGAAGTCGCGTGGGTGGGCCTGACCGAGGACGAAGCCAGGAAGCAGGGCCGCAAGGTCACCAAGGGCATGTTCCCCTGGGCCGCTTCGGGCCGCGCCATCGCCAATGGGCGCGACGAAGGGTTCACCAAGCTGCTGTTCGACGAAGAGACGCACCGGATCGTGGGCGGCGGCATCGTGGGGACGAATGCCGGCGACATGATCGGCGAGGTCGCCGTGGCGATCGAGATGGGGGCGGATATGGTGGATATCGGGAAGACCATCCATCCGCATCCGACCCTGGGCGAGTCGATCGGGATGGCGGCCGAGGTGGCGGAAGGGGTGTGTACGGATTTGCCGCCGGTCAGGAAGAAGTAGGGGTGTCGTAGTTTGAAAAAAAAGGCCGCACTTTGTGTGGCCTTTTTTGTTTTTTGCGGCAGCCAGGGGAACGGGTGCCTTGATGAGTCGGCCATGATCACCACCGAACGGTTCGACCACAATAGTCGAGGTATTCGAGGCCGGGATGGCCCCGTTTGGTCAGAAGCACGTTCACAACCCCGGGAACACTTTCCTCGATCGACAATCTCCCCTCAGGGCCTCCCAGGTCGGTGCGCACCCAACCCGGCGCGATCAGCAGCATGGCCCGTGGCGTTTGCGCTTGACGCGCGGCAAAGCTGCGCATGAATTGGTTCAAGGCTGCCTTGCTGCCACGGTAAACCTCCCGCTGGCCGGATTCGTTGTCGGCGATACTGCCTTGTCCGGATGACATGACCCCGATCAGGCCGGCCGGCGTGACAAGGTCGGACAAGCGCTCGACCACCCGCATCGGGCTAAGTGCATTGGTGATCATGAGATTCACGAAATCCTCCGTCGAGACCTCACCGATGGTCTGAGTCGGGTCAGGATTGGTCGTCCCGGCATTGACAAACAGAATGTCGAACATCCGGCCGGACAGGCGCTCGTGTAAGGATCGGATCTGCTCGGGTCGGGTAATGTCCAGCATTTCAATGTCGACCCGGTCCGGATGCGCATCGGCCAAATCGTGCAAGAGAGTCCGGCCGCCACCGGCGCGGACTGTGCCCACGACGTGCCAGCCGTTTTTCAGGAATTCGGCCGCCATGGCGTGGCCGAGGCCGCGCGAGGCGCCGATGAGCAGGACGGTGGGGGTGTGAACCGATGCTTGGGGCATGGGATTCTCCTTTTCGCACTATTGAAGCCATGGATTGTCGAACCTGGCTCTAATTTGCACCAGACGCCTGGACTGCAATTCTTGATTGCGCCAGACGCCATACCTGGAAGGTTTTCGATTATGCTGGGCGCATGACACGCGTCGACCTCAACCTCCTTCCCGCGCTGGATGCATTGCTGAGTGAACGTAGCGTCACGGGGGCCGCCCGGCGACTGAAGCTCAGTGTTTCTGCAACGAGCCGTACGCTCACTCGCCTGCGCGCGGTTACGGGCGATCGCCTGTTGCTGCAGGCTGGGCGCACGCTGGTGCTCACGCCATATGCAGAACAGCTGAGCCAGCGTCTCTCGGCGCTGACCCGCGAAGTAGAGGGGGTACTGAGTCGTACCGAGCATCAGTTCGACATTGCCTCCCTGGAACAACGCTTCACCCTGCGAGTGGGTGAAGGCTTTATCGACCTGCTTGGCGCGGCTTTGATGGACCGGATCCGCCGCACGGCACCCGGTGTGCAGCTTCGCTTCGCCCCCAAGCCGGACTGGAATGCTCAACCGCTAAGGGAAGGCGCGATTGATCTGGAGATCGGCATCGTCAAAACTTCGGCACCCGAGGTACGTACGCGTTTGCTCTTCCGCGATCGCTATGTCGGCGTGTGCCGCATCGGCCATCCGCTTCTGAGTGAACGGAGCATCAGCGTGGAACAATGGGCCGCATACGACCATGTGATGACTTCACGTACCGGCGAAGCGGAAAGTTCGATTGACGCAGCCGTTGAACCGCCGAATGGGCGGCGGAAGGTGCGGATAGTGGTGCCGTCTTATACGAGCGCCATGCAGCTGGCTCGTCATTCGGACTTGCTGGCCGTTGTCCCGCATTCATGCGTCGGCAACTCCTTTGTGCCGGATTACGCGGCGGCCAATGGCTTACAGTGCTTCGAACTGCCCGTGCCCATACCCGCTTTCAATATCTCGGCAATCTGGCATCCGCGCCTCGATCACGATCCGGCTCATTGCTGGTTTCGTGCCGAAGTGCTGGATCTCTGCCTGGAGGCTTATCCGCGAAATCTGCCTCAAGCTTCGCCGCCACTCCATCGCTAGTGTGGTCCACGCCAGTTGCGCGGCCAGCGGTCTGGGCGGAGGGCGATGCCATGTGTATCCTCGAAGCAGTCGAATAGACAGTGCATGGCCACAGGGCGGTACGCCGCTTTACCTGCATCGAGTGGCGGGAATGCGGACGTCGGTTCCTCCAAGGAATTCTTGCCAATGAAAACTGCTCAAGCCGATTGCTTCGCCGATCAAGGCTACGTCCGGTTGGAGGGCTTTCATCCGCGCAAGCGGATGATGGCGGTCCGGCAGAAGCTGCTTGATGAACTCAAACGCGTGTTAGAGGGAAAGGGCATGCCTGCTTCGGTGCGCGGTCTGCCTGTCTTCCAGCAGATCGGCAAGCTGTCTTCGCTGGTCAGGCTGCCCGGCCTGCATGAATCGCTGGTTACGCGGGAATTGCTGGCCGAGGTGACGCGACTGGCCGGACGAGCGCCGAACCTGGTCCAGGATGTCGAACTGCTGCTGTCGCCGCCCCGTCAAGGCGACTGGACGCTGCAAGGTTTGAGCTGGCATGTGGACGTGGCGGCGAAGCCGCCAGGCCGCTTGCCGGGGATACAGGCATTCTTCCTGCTCGACGACGTGGCCAGCGGTGGTGGGGGAACGCTGGCACTGGCGGGCTCCCATCGTGTCGATATGCGGCCGGATGTGTCGTCATCCCGGTTGCGCCGGATATTGAGGACGGCGGAGGATCTGGAGCGCCAGCTTGACGACCTGGGGATCGGGATCGTCGAGATGTCCGGGCGCGCAGGCGATGTCTTTCTCATGGACATGCGCCTGCTGCACACCCCGTCGATCAATTCGACGCAGCAGGTGCGAATGATGGCGACATCTCGCTGCTTCGTCGATACCTGATGCCGTGCGCCTACTCGATCTTGATATTGGCTTTCTGGATCACCTCGCCCCAGAGCCGATAGTCGTCCTTGATCATCTTCTCGAACGCGGCAGGCGGTCCGCCGAGCTTCTCGGCTCCCAGCGCCGCCAGCCGCTGCTTGAATTCCGGCGTCTCCATCACCTGGTTGATGGCCTGATTCAGTTTGGCGACGATGTTGTCCGGGGTGCCGGTACGCGCCACGATGCCGAACCACGAGTACAGCTCAAACCCCTTGATTCCCTGTTCATCCAGCGTGGGAACATCAGGAAATTGAGGCGACCGCTTCAACGCCGTCACGCCCAGCGACCGCAATCGCCCCGACTTCAGCAGCGGCTGCACCGAAAACTCGATATCGAAGTGGACAGGCACGTCTCCCGCCACCAGCGCGACGTTGGCCGGCGCCGAACCCCGGTAGGGGATGTGCTGCATCTCCACCCCGGTAACCTGCTTGAACCGCTCCGCGCCCAGGTGCGGCATGGTGCCTGAACCGCCCGAGCCGTAGTTCATCCGTCCGCCTTCGCGCCTGGCCAGGGCGATCAGGTCCTGGATGCCCTTGCCCGGAAAGTCCGGCGCCACGGCCACCTGGTGCGGGCTGCGGAAGACGCCGACCACGGCGCGGAAGTCGCGCACGGGTTCGAAGTTCATGGAGGGGTAGAGCCACTTGCCGGTGGAGATGACGTTGCTGGCCATCAGCAGGGTGTGGCCGTCGGCGGGTTGGCCCAGCACGAATTCGCTGCCGACGATGGCGCCCGCGCCGGGCTTGTTTTCCACGACGACGGGTTGCCCCAGTTCCTTGCCCAGGCCTTCGGCGATGGACCGCGCGGTGGTGTCCGAGGGGCCGCCGGCGGGGAAGGGCACGATGAGCCGGATGGGCTTGCTGGGATAGTCCTGCGCAGCCAGCGCGGGGAAGGCGCCGCCGGCCGTGGTGGCCGTCAGCAAGGCCGTGGCCAGTATCTTGCGTCGCACGATGTTCTGCATGGTTGTCTCCTTCTTCAATCGATTCAGGCGGGGCGTGCCTGGACCGCGTTTTCATCGGCGGCGGCTACCGCCTCGTCGGCCGAGATCAAGGCGCCCTGGCTTCGCAGCACCTGGCGCAGCGTGTCGACGGCCGGGTTTTCCAGCGTGGCCTGGCCGCTGGCCGCGAGGGCGGCGTAGGCGCCGGCGGCATGGCCCAGGCACATGGCGGTGCCCATGTGGCGGGCACCGCCGTTGGCCTCGCGCGTGGCGGAGATGGCCCGGCCGGTCACGACGATGCCTTCGATGGACTGGGGCAGCAGGCAGGCGAGGGGGATCTCGAACGGCGCGGGCGGCATCCACAGGTCGACGCCGGTGCCGCCGGCTTCGTGCAGGTCCATGGGTCCGGCGCCCAGGGCGACGGCGTCGGCAAAGCGCTTGCCGCCGACGATGTCTTCGGTCGTCAGGGTGTGTCGCCCGACGATGCGGCGCGTTTCGCGTATGCCTACGCGTTCGGCGATGCCGGCGAGCACGGATTTCTCGAAGCCCGGAACGTTTTCGCGCAGGAAGGGCACGATGGTCTTGATCTGCTGCCGTCCTACTTGCTCGGCCCGCGTCAGCTGCGCGCCGTCCAGGGCGTCGATGCCGTGGATGCGGCTCATCAGGCAGATGGCGTCGGTGTCGCCGGGCGTGCTGCAGAAGGACAGGCTTTCCCAGGCCAATTGGCCGCGCCGCAGGCCGTCCAGGGCGATGGCGCGCTTGCGTTCGCGCGGGATGGCGCGGAAGGCGCGCACGTCCACGTTGGACATGCGGAACACCAGGGTCAGGGGCTGGCGCTTGTCGCGCAGTTCTGGCTCTTCGCCCACGTACGGGACGCCGGCCGCGGCGGCGATGACGGCATCGCCGGTGGCATCGACCAGCATGCGCGAGCGCAGGGCGCGCCGGCCGGAGACGTTTTCCAGCAACAGGCCGGCCACGCGGCCGTCTTCCATCAGCGGCCCGACGACGCGCGAGTGCAGGAGCACGTCCACGCCGGCTTCGCGCGCCATGTCGTCGGCCACGATCTTGACGACCTCGGGGTTGAAGGGGAAGTTGATGATGGTGACGGGGTTGGCGCTGGCCTCGGCCAGGGTGTAGCGGCGAAAGCCGTCGCTGCCGCCGGCCGCCTCGATGCGCCGGGTGAGTTCGAAGCCTATGCCGCCCACGCAGCGCACGGTGCCGTTGAAGAGGCCGATGTATTGGGCGACCATGCCGGATGTGGCGGTACCGCCCAGGCAGCCGGCGCGTTCGACCAGCGCCACGCGGGCGCCGCCGCGGGCCGCCGCGACCGCGGCGATCAGGCCGGAAGCGCCGCCGCCCGCGACGATGACGTCGTAATGGTCGAGTACGGGCGTGTTCAGGGTTTCGGCAATGACCGAAGCATTCATGTCGTGTCTCCTTGCGGATCAGAAGGGCAGCGGCTCGGTCCAGCGGAGCTGCTTGGGGCTTATGCCTTCGCGGATGGCGCGCGCGGCGGCATGGCCGGCCACTTCGCCGGTCTGGCAGCACCAGGGGAAATTGCGCATGACCATGAAGATGGTCTCGAAGGTGAAGGACAGCGAGGCGCCGGTCAGCAGCAGGTTGTCGACTTCCTTGGGCAGGAAGCAGCGGTAGGGCACCTCGAAGGTGTATTTCGCGTACTGGTCCCAGAAGAAGGTCTTGGTCATGGGACGCGTCACGGCGTCGGGGAAGCGTCGCTCTTCCCGCGCGTCGTCGATGGAGAAGACGTATTCGCCGATGGGGTGGCGGCCATCCCGCACGCCCACGTAGCGGCCGACATGGGAGATGAAGGCGTCCTGGAAGCCCGGCGCGTATTTGCGCAGGAAGGCGGCCTCGGCATCGATCAGCCGGCGCAGTTCGCGCTTGGCGCGGAAGGCGTGCTCGGCATCGTCGTCCATGTGCAGCGCCCATTCGTAGGGCACGTTCTGCCACAGGATGAAGGTGCCCGGGCCCTGGATGGGGCTCATGTCGACGGTCGGATGGCCGATGTAGTGATCGCCGTAGACGCCCTGGTCGGCCAGGCGTGGACGATACAGTTCGGGCGGGATGTCGCCGGCCGCGCGGGCCGCGTTGATCAGCTTGCTCAGGGCCGGATCGTTTTCGCGCTTCTGGTAGGCGGCGGTCTGCGCGAAATCGATGCCGCTCATGATCCACAGCAGGCCGCCGGGTATGGGGCGCGCCTGGGCGTCCGTGGTCACGGTCTCGGGCTGGCGTCCGCCGCCGCGCACGTAGGGGGCGCCGGCGCGCGCCACGACTTCGGCGGTGCCGCTGCCTTCCACGAAGACTCGGCCGCGGATGGCCTGACGACCTTGAACGGTTTCGATGATGGCGTGGGTAATGCGGCGTTGCCCGCCGTCGGGCTGCATCTCGACGTCCACGAAGGCGGCGCCGTAGATGGCGTGCACGCCGGCCTCGTCCAGCATGCGCAGCATGATGTTGCCGGCGGCATCCGGATTGAAGGAGGCGCGGCGGAAGGGCGAGCCCGGCTCCAGGTAGTAGTCGTAGTGGGACAGCGCATTGCCGGCCCAGTCGGGCAGTTCCTTCTCGGTGGCGGTGTAGATGGCGCCTGCCGCCGCGAAGCGCTCCATCAGCTCGGTATGGATGCCGCCTACGCCCGTGTTGGCGGCGCCCTGGAGCCCCGAGGTATGGACGCCGCCGGGCATGTCGAATTTCTCGACGATGATCACGCTGCAACCCTCGCGGCGCGCGCGTAGCGCCGCCGCGAAGCCGCCCGGCCCCGCGCCGATGACGACGACGTCCGCTTCCCCGATGACCGGCACGCCCCGGGCGGTGCGGCCCAGGGGCTGGATGCTACTGCTGTTCAACTCACATTCTCCCTATCGCTATTCGGCGGTGATCTTGTTGTCGACGATCACCGGTTTCCAGCGCGCCAGTTCTTCCTGCATGAAGGCCTTGAATTGCGCGGGCGTGCCCGGCGCGGGCTCCATCAGTTGCTGGCGCAGCAGTTCGACTACCTGGGGCTGGCGCAGCACCTCGCCGATCGCGGCGCTGATGCGTCCGGCCAGCGCGGCGGGCATGCCGCCGGGTGCGACGAACCCCATCCAGGCGCTGCCGACGATGTCCGGGTAGAACTCGCGCAAGGCCGGCACCTCGGGCAGCAGCGCTGCGCGCTCGGCGGTGGAGACCGCGATCGGCACTACCTTGTCGCCGCGCACCTGGGCCATGGTGGCCTGTGCGGGCAGGCAGCCCATCTGCACCTCGTTGGTCATCACGGCGGTGGTGGCCTGCACGGCGCCGGCGTACATCACCGGAACGATCTGCGTGCCGCTCTTGTTGGCGAGCAGCGTCATGACCAGGTGGCCCAGCGAGCCGTTGCCCACGTACGAGTAGTTGTATTTGCCGGGATTCTTTTTCAGGACGTCGATGAGCTCGGGCAGCGTCTTGACGCCCAGTTCCCGGGATGCGATCAACAGGCAGGGCTGGTGCACGCCCAGCGTCAAGGGCGTGAGGTCCTTGGCCGGGTCGTAGGCCATGCGCTTGTAGAGCAGGGGGTTGTGGACCAGCGGGCCGGCGATGCTGACGCCGAAAGTGCTGCCGTCCGGGTGCGCGCGGGCGACCAGCGTGGTGCCTATCATGCCGCCGGCGCCGGGCCGGGAGTCGACGATGAAGGGCGTGCCGTACTTCTTCTGCAGGCCCTCGGCGACGACCCGCGCCACGGTATCGGTGGTCGTGCCGGCGCTGAAGGGGTTGATCACCGTGGTGGCGCGGCTGGGCCAGTCCTGGGCGGCCGCCGCGGTGGCGGTGGCCAGCAGCGCCAGGCAGGCGATGGCTTGTCGTGTTTTTTTCATGGATGTCTCCGGGGAAATCTCAGGCGGGCGGGTTCTGGCGGACGACCTGTTCGCGGCGGAAAAGCGCATGGTCCTGCGCCAGGCGGTGCTGCACTTGCGAGACCGGCACGTCCGAGGGAGGGCGGCTGCCGGCCGCGGCGATGGCGCCCAACGTGCCGACCGCCTGCCCCATCGCCATGGAGGTCGCCATGTGGCGCGCGCCGGCCATGGCCTCGCGGGTCGCGCTCAAGGTGCGGCCGCACACCAGCAGGCCCTCCACGCCTGCGGGCAGCAGCGTGCGCAGCGGTATCTCGAAGGGTTGGGGCGGCGCATACAGGCGGATGCCGGTGCCGCCCGGCTGGTGGCGGTCCATGGGGCCGGCGCCCAGGGCGATGGAGTCCTCGAAGCCGCGAGCCTGCATGATGTCTTCTTCGCTGAGCGTGTATCGCCCTTCGATGCGGCGCGTCTCGCGCACGCCCACGCGTTCGGCGACATCGGCCAGGATGGCGTGCTCGAAGCCGGGGATCTCGCGCCGCAGGAATCCCACGATGCTGGCGATCTGCCGGCGGCCTTCCTGCTCGGCGCGCGACGCGTCGCGGGCATCCAGCGCATCGATGTCCTGGATGCGGCTCATCAGGCAGATGGCGTCGGTGCCGCCGGGCGTGCTGACGAAGGACAGGCTTTCCCAGAACAGTTCGCCGCGCCGCAAGCCATCCAGTACCCGGGCACGGCGTTCGTCGGAAGGCACCGCCCGGAAGCGCGCCACGTCCACGTTCGACAGGCGGAAGGACAGGGTGCAGGGCTGGCGCTCGCCGCCATCGTCCTGGAACGGGACGCCCGCGCTGGCGCATACCAGCGCATCGCCGGAGGCATCCACCACCACCGGCGCGAGCAGGGCCAGGCGTCCCTGCACGGACTCGACCGTCACACCGCTGATGGCGCCGTCCCGTACCAGTGCGCGCGCGAAGCTCGTGTGCAGCAGTACCTCCGCGCCCGCTTCGCTGACGGCGCCGTCCAGCACCCATTTGACCGTCTCGGGGTTGAAGGGCAGCACGCGCAGCGGGAACGGCGTGCCGGCTGCCTCGCCCATCACGTAGCGGTGGAAGCCGTCCGAGCCGCCGGCGGCCTGCACGCGCTCGGCCAGCTCGAACGGGATGCCGCCTACCACGCGCGTTTCGCCGTGGAAGAAGGCGACCCATTGCGCCACGAGATTGGCGGTGGCGGCGCCGCCCAGGCAGCCTCCGCGCTCGACCAGCAGCGTGCGCGCGCCGGTGCGCGCCGCGGCGATGGCGGCCACGGTGCCGGAGGCGCCGCCGCCGACGACGATGACGTCATAGCGGCCCGCGACGGGCGTGTTCAGGGTTTCCTGGATGGTGTCGGATGGCGGCATGCATGTCTCCCGGGCGCCCTGTGCGGGTGCCTCCTGTCATGCCGTGCAGTGTTGCGCTCAGCGCCGCTTGCCGCCAGACGGTGTTCTCATATGTGAACACTTTTCGTTTCGATGGGCCTGGGCCGATCCGTGGCCGCGGCGATTTCCGCGGCGGCGGCGCGCAGGGCAAGCTCCAGCTTCCGCTTGCGTGCGTCGTCCAGCCGGCTGGCCGGAAGCGCAAGGCCCAAGGCCGCGAGCGCGCGGCCGTGTACGTCCAGGATGGGTACGGCCAGGCCCACGATGCCGACGGTGAACTCGCTGAAGGACCAGGCCACGCCTTCTTCCCGGATCTGGTTCAACTGCCGCCGCAGGACGGTCGTGGAGCGTATGGTCTGCTCGGTGCGCGGTTGCAGCTTGACGCGCTGGAGATAGGCTTCGCGTTCGGCCGGCGGCAGCCACGCAAGCAGCACCTTGCCCGCCGAACTGGCATAGAGCGGCTGCATGACGCCCACGTGCACCGAGTACAGCACCGCGTTTGGCGATTGCGCGGAGGCGATGCGTTCGGCCATGTCGTTGCGCAGCACGCTCAGGCCGGCCGACTCCTCGGTATCGCGCATGAGCCGTTGCAGCCAGGGTTCGCTGGCGCGAAGCAGGTCGCGGTTGTGCGCGCCGCGGCGCGCGAGCGCGTAGGCGCCTTCGCCCAGCTGGAACTGCTGCGTGTCCTGCAATTGCTCGATGTAGCCCCGTTCGACAAGATTGCGCAGCAGCGCGCTCAGGCTGCTTTTCGGGACGCCGGTCCGGCGTGAGATCTCGGCATGGGTCATGGCGCGGCCGGTGCTGGCCAGCAGCTCCAGCAGGTCGAGGACGCGGTCCGCCGATTTGACGCTGGATCGGACGGGGGCGGGTTTGCCGCGCGCGGCGACGGCCACGCGGCGCGGCTTGGACGAAGGGGCGGAGTTCACCCGGGAATTGTATGGTAGGGTGCCGAAGCGGTTGCTGAACGCGAATCGAAATACCAACGTATTGGCATGACTGCCAGATGCTCGACGATTTTCTGAAAGCCGTGGTTCGCCGCTATCGCCTGCCCACGGACGCTTGTCTGCCTCCAGGCACGCGCACCGCCAACCCGTCCGCCACGCTTGCGCTGGCCATCGAGCGGGCCCGCCAAGCGATCGCGGGTGGGGGCGAGCCGGACGCGGACCTGACGCGGGTCTTCACCGGGGCGCTTGCCCGCCTGATCGGCGAAGCGATGCATCCGGAGGGCGGCGACCCGGTCATCCAGGCCATGGTGCTCAGACACCGGCATGCGCATGTGCGCGAATATGCCTCGCTATACGCGCGAGCCGGCCAGGACCGCCGGCAGGTCCGGGCGGCGGTCGATGCCGTGGCTCATCCTGCCCGATTGCAGCGCATGCCCGGTGGACCCGTGCAGCAAGCCCTGGCGCAATGGCGCACCGCCGCCTCTCGCGAGTCCTGGCGCGATCTCCGCATGGGCCTGCCGCGCCTATTGGGCATGCCGGACATCGCCAGCGACACGCCACTCCAGGCCGGCCTGGCCAGGCTGCTGGAGCATCCCGCGCTAGTCCGCCTGCAACGTCTCGATGCTTTGGCGTCGGACGAACTCGTGCGCCATTACCAGGCGCTCTGGGACGGCCATGGGCCGCGCCAGGGAAGCGCCGAGGCCGCCGCGCAAGGGGGCGTTTCGCAGAAACGTGGCAAGGCCGTCGAGGCGGCTGCCGCCCGGGCGCTCGGAGCGTTGGCCGGACGCCTGGACCGGGAGGAGGGCGCCGGAGCGGTGCACCGGGTGGTGACGTCGATGCGGGTGCCCTCATCGATACGCGCCAGCCGTGAACGCGCCAAGACCGAATGGGATGTGGTCCTGCTGCGGCGCGTGCCGGATATGGATGGTGAACCGGCCTGGAGCGTCCGCCTGCTGGTCGAAGCCAAGGCCTCCATCGAGGCTGCGACGACAGACCTGCCGCGGCTGCAGCGCGGCGTGCGTGTGCTTGCGCAGGCCGAGGCTGGCGTGGCCTATTCGTTCCAGGCCAGCGAAGGCGCGGTGCGTTTGTGCGGTTCATCGCTGCGCGAGCTGTCCGCCGACGAAGCGGGCGTGGCGCGTTCGGTGCTGTATTGCTGCGATGCGCCCGCCGAACCCACACCGCGCCTACTGGGCGCGGCCAGCCGCATGCAGCTTCTGTCGGCGCCGGCCAGCCTGGCGTTCGCCAGCGCGCTGACAGAAGGGCGCGACCCGGATCCGCGGGGGCTGGAAGCGGTCTGGAACGAGCTGCTGCATGCGCCGGGCTGGGCCGCGGTGCTGGATCAGTACCCGCGGCTGCGCCAGGTGCGCGGGCTGATGGTGCATGTGGACGACCTGATGGCTGCGATTACCGGCAAGTCGCACTGATCTTGCCGGCGGTCGCGGATCTCAGTTGATGGTGATGCCGCTCTTCTTGACCACGTCCTGCCACTTCTGGATTTCCGCGCGGCGGAAGGACTCGAGCTCGGCCGGGCTGGAGCCCACCAGTTCGGCCCCGATGCCTTCGAGCTTGGCCTTGACCTCCGGATCCTTGAGCACGTCGGCCAGCGCGGCCGACATCTGGTCGATGATGGCCTTGGGGGTGCCTGCGGGCGCGAACACGGCGTTCCATTCGTAGGACGAGAAACCCGGCACGCCGGATTCGGCGATGGTGGGAATCTGCGGCAGCACCGCCGAGCGCTTGTCGCCGCCGACCGCGATGGGGCGCAGCTTGCCGCTCTGGATGTGGGTCCACGCCGACCCCAGGCTGGCGAACATGATGGGCACCTGGCCCGACATCACGTCCACCATGGCCGGGCCGCCGCCCTTGTAGGCGACATGGACGAGCGAGGTGCCGGCCATGACGTTGAACAGTTCGCCGGCCAGGTGCTGCGCCGAGCCGGGACCGGCCGAGGCGAAGTAGGCGGGGTTGGCGGACTTGCCGTTCCGGATCAAGTCCTGCACCGAGGCGATCTTGCCTTGCGGCGAGGTCACCAGCACGTTGGGCACGCGCAGCAGCAGCGAGACGGCGTCGAAGGCCTTGAGCGTGTCGAAGCTCATCTTGCTCTGCAGCGCCGGGTTCTGCGCGTGGTTGGAGGCGTCGAGCATGAAGGTGTAGCCATCGGGGGCGGAACGGGCCGCCGCGGCACCGCCTATCATGCCGCCTGCGCCGCCCTTGTTGTCGATGATGACGGACTGGCCGAGCCTGGCCGACAGCCTGGGGCCGATGATGCGGGCCACCGTGTCCACCGTGCCGCCGGGCGGATAGGTGACGATCAGGGTGACGGGTTTCTCGGGCCAGGCGGCGTGCGCGGTGGACAAGGGCAGGGCAAGGGCCAGGGCGGCCAGGGCGGGGATGCGGATCATGGTGTCTCCTTAGAATGCAAAGCAGCGGCTCGGATTGGCCGCGAGGATGCGCAGGCGTAGATCGATGTCGTCGATCCAGTTGGCGAGTGCCTGATAGGTTTGCGCGTAGGTCACGCCGGGGTGTTGGGTATGGGGCCAGTCGCTGCCCCAGACCAGGCGCTCCGGCCCGGCATGTTCGACCAACAGGCGCGCGGCCTGGCGGGCCGCCGGCCCGTCCGGCTCGGACCAGTTGCGATAGGCGCCCGAGAGCTTGACCCAGACGCCGTCGTCGCGGGCGGCCTCGAGCAGCCACTGGAAACCGGGGTCCGCGGCGCCCGTCGCGGGCGCGGGGCGGCCGAAGTGGTCCACCACCACGCGGCATTGCGCCGCGCGCAGCGGGCCGACGATGGCGGCCAGGCGCGCCGCCTCGACATGGACTTCGACATGCCAGTCCAGCGCCCGCAGGCAGGCCAGCAGGCGGGGCCAGCCGCCGCGGTCCAGCACGGGCAGCGGCTGGCCGATCAGGTTCAGCCGGATACCGACGACGCCGCCGCGCGCCAGCCGCTCCAGTTCGTCCGGCGCCGCATGCTGGTCCACGACCGCCACGCCCCGCAGCCGGTTCGGCGCCTGGCGGATGGCGTCGAGCATGTAGCCGTTGTCCGTGCCCAGGAAGCTGGGCTGGATCAGTACGCCGGCCCGCAGCCCGTGGGCGTCCAGGTGCCCGAGATAGTCTTCCAGCAAGGCATCGGTTTCGGGCGCATAGCGCCGTCCCGGCGCCAGCGCCAGCGAACGGGCGAAGACATGGGCATGGGCGTCGATCAGCAGGGGCGCGGGGTTGGCCACGGAGGGCTCTCCAGAATCGTGTCCGGCCTGGGCGTCGTGCCGGAATCGGGCCGATTCTAGAAACGCTTGTTATATTTATCTATCCATTTTCGGATGTTTTGTTATAAGGTCTTGTGATGGATATCCGGCGCCTGGAAGAGTTCATCGCGGTCCTGGACACGGGCAGCCTGAGCAAGGCGGCCGAACGGCTGGGGGTGGCCCAGCCGGCCCTGAGCCAATCCCTGGCGCGGCTCGAACGCGAACTGGGCGTCAAGCTGTTCCAGCGGTCGCGGCGCGGCGCCGAGCCCACGCCGGCGGCGCGCCAGATCGCCGAGGAAGTGCGGCGCGGCGTGTTCCGCATCGTCAACGCCATCGACGCGGCCCAGGCCATCGCGGCGGGCAGGGCGGGCGTGCTGCGCGTCGGCCTGGTTTCCAGCGCGCTGGTGGACATCCTGCCGCGCGCCCTGCGGGTCCTGCGCGCCCAGGTGCCGGGCCTGCGCATCGTGCTGCGCGAAATGAGCAACGCCGAGCAGGCGCAGGCCTTGTCGCGCGGCGAGATCGACGTGGCGCTGGTGCACACGCCGGTGGCCCTGTCGGGGGTCATGCACGAGAAAGTGCTGATGCGCGAGCGCCTGGTGGCGGCCGTGCCGGCGGACTTGCTGCCCGGCGGCAAAGACAGGGTGACGATGGCCGACATCGCCCGTGCCGGCCTGGTGATGTTTCCGCATGCCCAGCTGCCGACCTTCTACGAGGCGGTGATGGATGCGTTCCGCAAGGAAGGCCTGGATGCCGACGTCGTGCAGGAGGCGAACCGGACCTTGACCGTGCTGGCCTGCGTGGCGGGCGGCTGCGGGATCGCGCTGCTGCCCAGCTGGATACGTTCGCTGGATTTCGCCGGGGTGCGCTATTGCGAGGTGGCGGACGGGACGCGGCTGCCCAGCTTCGACGTCAGTGCCATCTGGCCCAAGCGCTCCGTGGCCGGGCTGGCCGACGATTTCGTGCGCGCCTGCGGGGTCGGGCCGTGAAATCCGCGGCGTGGCGTCACAAAGCCGGCCGCTGTTTCGTCCTAATGGCATGGACAAGCACACATTCCCCGGGCCCGACGCGCTGGCCTCCAGTTTCGCCACCAGCTACGCCGGCGTGGTGGCCTTCATCGCGGTGGCCGCCGAAGGCAGTTTCGCCAGGGCGGGCGATCGCCTGGGCATCGGCCGGTCGGCGGTCAGCCGCAGCGTGCAGAAGCTGGAAGACCAGTTGGGGATCCGGCTGTTCGTGCGCACGACGCGCGCCACGTCGCTGACGCGGGAAGGCGAACGTTTCTACGAACATTGCCGGCCCGGCGTCGAGCATATCGTGCAGGCGCTGGACGAGATGCGGGAATTGCGGGAAGGGCCGCCCTCGGGCTTGCTGCGCATCAGCGCCACGGCGGGTTTCGGCCGCAAGGTCGTCGCGCCGCTGTTGAACGGCTTTCGCGCCGCCTATCCGGAGGTGTCGGTCGACCTGCTGCTGGACGACAGGCCCACGGATTTCACGGCGGACAGGGTGGATGTGTCGTTCCGCGATGGACGCATGGAGGACAGCCAGATCATCGCCCGGCGATTGATCCCCATGCCGATGCTGCTGTGCGCATCGCCCGACTATGCCGCACAGCGCGGGCTGCCGCGCGACCTCGACGAACTGGCCGGCCATCGATGCGTGAACTTTCGCCTGGCTTCCGGACGCGTGGCCGAGTGGGAATTCCAGGCGGGCGACCGCTTGCGCAAGTTCATGCCGCGGCCGCCGCAGGCGATGCTGGCCTTCAACGACGCGGACCTGGTGCTGCAAGCGGTGCTGGACGGGCAGGGGATCGCGCAGATGGCGGGCTACCAGGTCTGCGAGCACCTGCGCGCCGGCACGCTGCTGGCCTGCCTGCCGCATCATGCGCCGGACGATCGCGGCCATTACCTCTGCTATCTGAGCCGCCAGCACCTGCCGGCGCGCATGCGGGCCTTCATCGACTACATGACGGCGCGCATCCGCGCGTTGGATTTCCGGATTCCGGACCGCCCGGACCCGGCGGCGAGCCGGCTGGCCGCGCCGTGGAAACATGCGGCCTAGCCGGTGGCGCCGATGCTTCAGTCCAGCTTGGCCCGGTCCAGGCCATAGGCCTTGTCGGCCGAGCCCGGCGTGGTCCGGAAACCCACGTTCAGGCGGTTCCAGGCGTTGATCGCCATGATCGCGAAGCTCAGGTCCGAGATCTCCTTCTCCGACAGCTCGGCGCGGACCTGCTCGTAGACCTCGTCGGGCACGCCGTGCCCGGGCAGGCGGGTCAAGGCTTCGGTCCAGGCCAGGGCCGCCCGTTCGCGCGGCGAGAACAACGGGGACTCGCGCCAGACGGCGACGTGGTGCACGCGCAGTTCCCGCTCGCCGTCGATCTTGGCTTCCTTCACGTGCATGTCCAGGCAGAAGCCGCAGCCGTTCATTTGCGAGGCGCGGATATCGACCAAGTGCAGGATCGAGGCTTCGATGGTGCCGGATTTCTTGATCTGCATGCTGAATTCGACGAACTTCTTGAACAGCTCGGGCGATTGGGCGAGGGCATTGATGCGTTGGGTCATGATGTCTTCCTCGGTGGTGTGAGGCGTCGGTTGCGGAACGACTCCATCGTAGGCCCGCCGGGGCGGCGGCGGTAGCGCCGCGCCGGGGACCGCCGTGTTGCCTGTCCGGCACCAATGACCGGTACACTGCGCGTTGCCCAGTCCCACCGACGACACGTATGCCTGATCCATCGCCCCGCAAGAAGCCACGCATCAAGCGCTCCGCCGGCCATCCCACGGAGAAGACCATGGTGGGGAAGGCCGCGATCATCGACACGGCGATCGCGCTGATGAAGACCAAGACGCCGCAGGAACTGAGCGTGCTCGAAATCGCCACGGCCGCCGGCGTCGACCCCGCCCTGATCCGCTATTACTTCAGCAACAAACAGGGGCTGATGCGCGCCGCGGCCACGCACATCATGGATCAGCTCCAGGCCCGGAGCCAGGTCATGCTGGGCCAGGACGCGCCGCTGGAAGCGCGGATCCGCAAGCGCCTGGTGCTGCTGATCGAGGCGCTGAAGGACAATCCGCGCTTCCTGCAGCTCGTGCTCAACGAGATCTACAGCCATGCCGATACGCCCGAGCGCATGGACACGCTCCAGGGCGTGGCCGCGCGCGGGCTGGCCCTGAGCGAGGCGCTGCTGGTCGCGCGCGAGGGCGACCCGCCGCTCGATGCCATCGACCCGCGTTTCCTGCATGTCGCTTTCCTGGGACTGTGCACGTTCTTCGTGGATGCCCAGCCCATGCTCAAGGTGCTGTTCAACGGCGAGCAGGGGGCCGAGGACCTGACCGGGCGCTACCTGGATTTCGCCACGCGCCTCATCATGCACGGCATCGTGAAGTAGGCGTTTTCGCTAGTCTGAAAATTCTTGACACCTTTTTTCGCGGTCGATAACCTGTTCTCTATTCCTAGTTTTAGGAATAGAGAGCATCCAGCGCCAGCGCGGTTTCTGGCGGCCCCATCGCGAGGAAGATATGTCCGAATTCAATGTCCACCTGACCGGTTGGAAGGGGAACGAGCCCAGCCCGCACGCGGGCCAGGGCGTGGTGGAAGCGCCCGGCCAGGGAGTGAACCTTCGGTGGCAGAGCCGGGAGTCGGTCCCTACCGATTTCGAGAACGCGCTGGCCGACGCGATCGAAAGCGCCTATCTGGCCGGCGCCAGGACGCCACAGCAGTTCGCCGAGCACCTGAATGCGGCGGGCGTCGCCATGCCCTCGGGGCGGGACTGGAGCGCCGCCAGCCTGGAACAGGAAATGTCCCGCCTCGGCTATTGAGGCCCACGTCCACGAGGAAGCCACCATGAGCTTGCTGTCCGCCATAAGAGCCGCCGCCTGTATCGCCGCCGTGTCCCTGATGCTCCCGCAGGCACGGGCGGAAAACCTCCGGGACGTGACCTACCTGTTGCCGGCCCCGCCCAGCCTGCCGGCCTTCGCGCCGTGGATGATCGCGCAGCAGAAGGGCTACTACGCGCAAGAGGGGCTGAAGATCAATTTCGTGGTCGGCAAGGGCGGCGCCGACGTCGCCAAGCAGGTGGGCGCGGGCAATGCGCCGCTGGGCGGCGGCGTGGGCGACACGCCCATCATCGTCCGGCCCAACGGCGTGCCGGTCAAGGCGGTGGCGGTGCTGGGCGGGGCCTCGCTGATGCACCTGGCCATCAACCGCGCCGCCGTGCCGGGCGGCATCCCGGACCTGAAGGGCAAGACCATAGGCGCGATGTCCTACGCCGACACGACCTACTACGCGCTGCTGGGCATGCTGCGGGCCAACGGCCTGCCGAAGTCGGCGGTCGACATCCAGGCCAGCGGCCCCTCGGTCTGGCAGCTCTTCGCCGAGCAGAAAATTCCCGCGCTGGCCTCGGTGCCCGAATGGACGGTCAGCGCGCAGGAGGCCGGCGTGAAGGTCGAGCTCATTCCGGCGGACCGCTATTTCAAGAGCATGGCCCAGGCCATCCTGGCGTCCGACGAGACCATCCGCAAGGAACCCGAACTGATCCGCAAGTTCGTCAAGGCCACGCTGCGCGGCCTGGCCGACATCTCGCGCGATCCGGCCGCGGCCACGGCCGACTACGTCAAGGCGGTGCCCGCGTACCAGGGCAGGGAGAAATATGTGGAGTCCGTCCTGCGGCTGTACAACGCCACGGTCTACCAGGGCCAGCCCCGGTTGGGCGCCATCGACCCGGACCGCGTCGCCACGCTCCAGTCGTTCTACCTGAACGAAGGCATCATCTCGCGCGCGGTCCCGCTGAACGATTTGTTCACGAACGACTTCGTGCCGGCGAAACAGTAGGAACACATCCATGAATCCCATCGTCCAGGACGGCCTGGCCCTTGCCGCCGCGACCCGCGTGGAAACCGGTCTGCGCAACCTCTGGTACCCCGTCACGCCCAGCTATGCGGTGCGCGACACCCCGCTGGGCATCACCCGGCTTTCCGAGAACATCGTGCTGTGGCGCGACCGCGCCGGCACCGTGCGCGCGGTCGAGGACCGCTGCCCGCATCGCGGCGCCCGCCTGTCGCTGGGCTGGAACCTGGGCGAGCGCATTGCCTGCTGGTACCACGGCGTGGAAGTCGATGGCGAAGGCAAGGTGGCCGATGTGCCGGCGCTGGAAAGCAGCCAGCTCGTGGGCAGGAAATGCCTGCGGTCCTATCCGGTGGTCGAGTACGGCGGCGCCGTCTTCCTGTGGTTCGGGTCCATGGAGCATGGGCAGCCCAGGCCCTTCGCGCTACCCGAGGAAATGACGAACGACGAATACTCGGGTTTCCTGTGCATGCAGAATTGGAAGTGCAATTACCGCTATGCCATCGACAACGTGATGGATCTCATGCACGGGACCTATCTGCATTCGAACTCGCATTCGATGGCCCAGGGCGACAAGAAGGCGGAAATGGTCATCCGCCACACCGACTGCGGCCTGGTCTTCGAGAAGGTCGGCCAGCGCGGCGTGAACTTCGACTGGGTCGAGTTCGGCCATACGTCCTCGCTGTGGATCCGCCTGTCCGTTCCCTATCGTCCCCAGTATGGCGGCGGCGAGTTCTTCATCGTGGGCTTCGTCACGCCCGTCGACGACGGCAATTGCCAGGTCTACTTCTGGCGCATCCGCAAGTCCCAGGGCTTCGAGCGTAACGTCTGGCGCTTCCTGTACCGCAACCGCCTGGAAGGGCTGCATTGGGACGTGCTGGAGCAGGATCGCGTGGTCATCGAAAGCCTGGCGCGCCACGCGCGCAGCCAGGAGAACCTTTATTCCCATGATCTCGGTCTCGTGCGGGTAAGGCGCGTGATGGAGAAGCTGGCCAGGGAACAGGTCGAGGCCGAACAGGCCGCGGCCGTCCACTGAACGGCAACGACGAGTAGTCCCCTCGGGCGGGCCTGCCCGATATCCTCCTTTCCACAGGAACGACCATGAAACTCGCGCTTTCAGGGGGGCTCGCGCTCGCCCTCGTTTCCCTGCCTTGCCTGGCCCAGTCGCCCGCCGGCAACGTGACGCTGTACGGCGCCATCGACACCGGTGTCGAATACATCACCCACGCCAGCGCCGGCGGCGGATCGGGCATGCGCATGCCCACGCTGACCGGCGGACAACTGCCGTCGCGCTGGGGCCTGCGCGGCAACGAGGACCTGGGCAACGGCTGGCGCGGCATCTTCAACCTGGAAAGCGGCTTCTTCGCCGATTCCGGTTCGTCCGGCCAGGCGGGCCGCCTGTTCGGGCGCACCGCGATCGTCGGCGTCGAGGGGCCGTGGGGCAGCTTCACGCTGGGACGCCAGTCGACCATGCTGACCTGGTCGCTGATGGATGCCGACGTGATCGGACCGTCGGTGTTCAGCATGGCGAGCTTCGACAGCTACATCCCCAACGCGCGCGCCGACAACTCGCTGGCCTACCGCGGCAGGTTCGGCGGCCTGACCGTGGGCGCGACCTATTCCTTCGGCCGCGATACCTCGGCGGCGGGCAACTGCGGAGGCGAGCGCCCCGGGGATGCCCAGGCGTGCCGCGGGTGGTCGGGGCTGCTGAAGTACGACGGCGGCGGCTGGGGCGTGGCGGCCGCCATCGACGAACAGCGGGGCGGTCCCGGCGCGGCGCCGGCGGTGGTGGTGCCGGGCGTGGCCGGCGTCGCGATCGCTTCGTCGGACAGCCGCGACCGGCGCTACATGGCCAACGGCTACGTGCACATCGCCGACCTGAAACTGGGCGCCGGCTGGATGCACCGCCGCATCGAAGGCAGCGCCGCCGACGTCTCGACCAACCTGTATTTCCTGGGCGCCACCTATCCGATCGGCAACTGGACCCTGAACGCGCAGGCCTCGCGCATGATCGCCAATGCCTACCAGGCCAAGGGCACGATGCTGGTCGGCCGCGCCAGCTACAGCTTCTCGAAGCGGACCGCCGCCTATGCCATGCTGGCCCACATGGGCAACAGCGGCGCGGGGGCGGTGTTCTCGGTGTCCAGCAGCAGCATCGTTCCGTGGTCGCCCAAGGCGGGGCAGGGGCAGGTGGGGGTGATGGTGGGGTTGCGGCATTCGTTCTAGGCGCCGGTCGAAAGGCGGTGCGTCGTCGTCGCGATAACGAAAACGTACCGCTCGCATAGCAAAAATGTTCTGGATGCCTTCAGGGGTCCGTCATCTAATGGAGGACATCGACCCTGCCAGGACGAAGCAATTGATCGATATTTCGCAGCACCCGGATTACGCCTTCTTCCACGAACGCGGCTTCGCCGTGCGGCTGGGGTTCGGCCGGCGGCCCGCGCTGATGGTGGTGGACCTGACCAACGGCTTCACCGATCCGTCGCGTCCGCTGGGCGCCGATCTCTCGGCCCAGGTCGCCGCCACCAACGCCTTGCTTGACGTCGCCGCCGGGAAGGGCGTGCCGGTCATCTTCACCTGCGTGCGCTACGACGATCCGCAGATGCGCGACGCGGGGCTGTGGGCGATCAAGCAGAAGGGAACGATGTCCCTGGCGGCCGAGGGCGACGGCCACCACGTCGATGCGCGGCTGCATCGCCGGGAGCACGACATCGTGTTGGTCAAGAAATACGCGTCGTGTTTCTTCGGCACCGATCTCGCGTCCCGGTTGCAGAACCTGGGTGTCGATACGCTGATCCTGACGGGCACGTCCACCAGCGGCTGCGTGCGCGCCACCGCCGTGGACGCCTGCCAACTGGGGTTCCGCCCCATGGTGGTGCAGGAAGGCGTGGGCGACCGCTCGGCCGCGGCGCACGCGCAAAGCCTGTTCGATCTCGACACCAAATACGGCGACGTGGTCGGCCTGGAGGAAACGCTGGCCTACCTGCGGGGGCTGGCCTAGAAGGGCGGCGCCTGGGGCCCGGACCGGAGACTGTCGCGTCGGTATGAGATGATCGGGCTTTGTCAGGCCTTGCCCGAAGGAATCCCATGACCAGCACGCTCGCCATCGTCGTTTCCCTGGCGTTGTTGATGTACCTGGCCTATCGCGGCGTGACCGTGCTGCTGCTGGCGCCGCTGATGGGCGCGCTGGCGGTGGTGCTGTCCGGGGACGCGGCATTGCTGCTGCCCATCTATACCGGCACGTTCATGACCGCCCTGAGCGGCTACGTGCTGCAGTTCCTGCCCATTTTCCTGCTGGGCTCGCTGTTTGGCCAACTGATGGCCGACTCGGGGGCCGCCAATACGCTGTCGCGCTGGATCGTCGCCAGCGTGGGCGAGAAGCACGCCATCGTCACCGTGGTGCTGGCCTGCGCGCTGCTGACCTATGGCGGCGTGTCCCTGTTCGTGGTGGCCTTCGCGATCTACCCGGTCGCGGTCGACCTGTTCAGGGCGGCGCGGATACCCAAGCGGCTGATCCCCGCCACGATCGCGCTGGGCGCCTTCACCTTCACCATGACCGCCTTGCCCGGCACGCCCGCCATCCAGAACGCCATTCCCATCCCGTACTTCGGCACCAACGTCTTCGCCGCGCCCGGCCTGGGCATCATCGCGGCCGCGATCATGTTCGGCGGCGGCTCCTGGTGGCTGCGGCGCCGCGCCGCGGCCGCCCATGCCGCGGGGGAAGGCTACGGCGACCACGACGACGCGCGGGAGGGCACGCCGGCGGAGGCGGAGCAGGACGCCCGGTGGTCGGTCATGCCCGTGCCGCTGGCCTTGCTGCCGCTGCTGCTGGTGGTGGGGATCAACGCCTTGTTCACCTACGTGGTGTTCCCAGCGGTGGATTTCTCGTTCCTGGCCCAGCGCTTTCCCGATCTGGCGCCGCAGAAGATCGTCGGCCTGTGGGCGCTGATCATCGCGCTGGCCACGGCCTGCACGGCGCTGGTGCTGCTGCGGCTCAAGCATTGGAGCAACCTGAAGAACACCATCAACCAGGGCGTGTTCGGGTTCATGCTGCCATTGTTCAACACGGCATCCGAGGTCGGCTACGGCGCGATCATCGCGGGCCTGGCGGGGTTCGCCATCATCCGCGACGCGGTGCTGAACGTGGCGCCGGGCAATCCGCTGATCTCCGAGGCGGTGGCGATGAACGTGCTGGCGGGCATCACCGGTTCGTCCTCGGGCGGCTTGAGCATCGCCTTGCAGACGCTGGGACAGGACTACCTGCGCATGGCCCACGAGGCGGGCATCAGCGCCGAGCTGATGCACCGCGTGGCCGTGATGGCCGCCGGCGGCATGGACACCTTGCCGCACTGCGGCGCCATCATCACGCTCCTGGCCATCTGCAAGCTGACGCACCGGCAGTCGTATGGAGACATCGCCGCGGTGACGATCCTTTTTCCGCTGCCGGCGCTGGTGCTGGTCATCGCGCTGGGGACGATGTTCGGCGGGTTCTGAGGCGGGGGCTCAGAACTTGTACTTCAGGCTGACCGTGACGTTGCGCGGCGCGCCGTAGGTGAGCTGGCTGTAGGCCGCGAACATGCCGTAGTACCGCTTGTCGAACAGGTTGTTGATGTTCAACTGCGCGGTCATCTGCTTGTTGATCTCGTAGCGCGCCATCAGGCCGACCAGGGCGTAGTCCTTCTGCTCGACCTTCTCGACCGTGCCCAGCGGGTTCGTCGCGTGCGTGTAGGTCTTGCCCTGCCAGCTCAGGCCGCCGCCCAGCGTCAGCCCGCTCCATGCGCCCGGCAGGCGGTAGGTGGTGAACAGGCGGAACAGCCGGCGCGGGTACAGGCTGTTCACGTCCGTGCCGTCGGCGGCCTTGGCCCGGAAGTGCGTGTAGCCGGCGCTCAGGTTCCAGTTGGGGGCCAGTTCGCCCGCGACTTCCAGTTCGAAGCCCTTGCTGGTCGCGCCATCCACGGCGCGATAGGCGGTCTCGGGCGGGTTGGTCCCGGGCACGGTGTCGGTGGTCTGCTGCGCCAGGTTGTTCTGCTTGATGTGGAACACCGACGCGGAGGCATTCACCCGGCCATCCAGGAACTCGCCCTTGATGCCCGTTTCCATGGCCTTGCCCTTGACCGGGTCGAGGTAGCGGCCGGTCACGTCGCGCGCGTTCTGGGGCAGGAAGATGTCGGTGTAGCTGGCGTAGAGCGAGTACTGGTCGTTCAGGTCGTAGATCACGCCGGCGTAGGGCGTCAGCTCGTTGTCGCTCTTGACCTCGTAGGCGCCGCTGTAGGCCACGTCGCCTTTCTTCCGGTAGTTCGTCATCCGGGCGCCAAGGATCACCTTGAGCGGATCGGTCACATTGAAGCGCGCGACGCCGTAGATGGCCTGCTGGGTGGTGGTGCCGTTCTCGTAGAAGGTGGGAGCGCCCCAGCTGGGTTCCGGGAAGGTGCCGTTCCAGGCGTTGAAGTCCGGTGCGAGGCCGCCCGCTGGATTGGCCGCGCGGGCATCGGCGTTGAACTTCTGGTTGGCGTAGACGTAGCCGAAGGCCAGCTGATGCTTGCGTCCCAGCAGCTCGAACGGACCGTCGGCCTGCACCGCCACGTCGTCCTGCGTCGTCTTGACGTCATAGGAGCCGGCGAAGGTGGTCATGCCCAGCCCGGTCGTCCGGTCGGGCGCGCCCGACAGGTAGAGCAGGTAGGAGTCGGCCTTGCGTTCGCTGCGGTTGTAGCTGAGCTTGACCCGCCAGTCGTTGTCGAAGCGGTGCTGCAGCGAGGCGAAATACGTCTGGTAGGTCGTGTCCCAGCGCGTCCAGTCGGCCGCCGCGCTCTTGGAGCGGTCCCAGTTGGTGGGGGTGCCGTCGCTGTACCACAGCGGCAGGCCGCCCCACATCGGGCCGCGGGCCTTGTTCTTCTGGTAGCTCAGGCCGGCCGTGAGCAGGGTGTTGCTGGTCAGGTCGGCTTCCAGCGTGGCGAACAGGGTCTGGCTCTTGTTGCTGAGCCGATCGACCCAGCTGTCCCGCTCCGCGTGTTCGCCCACCACGCGCAGCCGCACCGTCTTGGCCGTATTGACGGGAGTGGACAGGTCGACCATGCCGCGGCGCTGGTTCCAACTGCCCAGGTCCAGTTCCGCGGCGCCGGTGAATTCCTTGCTGCCGGCCCGTTTGCGGACCATGTTGACGGCCGCGGAGGGGTTGCCCGAGCCGGTGGTCAGCCCGGTTGCGCCGCGCACGATTTCCACGCGGTCATACGTCACCAGGCTGCTGAAGATCTCGCCCGAGCTCCAGGGCTGGTCCCAGGTGGTCGGCACGCCGTCGATCATCAGGGCGTTGATGTCGAAGCCGCGGGCGTTGAACTGGGCGCGATGGGTCTCGTACTGGTTCACCGAGACGCCCGTGGTGTTGTTCAGCACGTCGGTGATGGTTTGCAGCCGCTGGTCTTCGAAGCGCTGCTGCGTGACTACCGTCACGGATTGAGGCGTGTCGCGCAGGCTCAGGCCCAGCGGAGTGGCGGTGCGGGAGGGGCCCGTCGTGGTGTACGACCCGGTGCCTTCAGTGGTGGCCGAGTCTTCGCCCTGGGGGGCGGCGTTGACCTTGATTTCCGGCAGCACGGCTGGTGCGTCCTGCGCCGACGCGTACAGCGGAAGGGCTGCGGCCATGCACAGGCTGAGTCGCTTGAGTTGAACGGATACGGCTGGGCGGGCTGCCATTTTCTCCCTCATGATGGTCGGTCTGCATTGAACGGGCGCACAAGATCCGGAGGCGAACGGCCGTGGCGGCACGTCGCCAGCGTCGGCGCTGGAAAACCGGATTCCCCCTTGCGAATTATGAATGATAATTGTTTTTATTTGTACTTGTGTTTACTTTTTATTCGAATGTTTGCTAGAGGCAACAGTGGTGTTCCCGTCCGGCGGGGGCGGGCGATCAGGCGTTTCTAGTTCATTTGCCGCAATGGCGCCTGGCGGGATCGCAGCCATCCGCATGCGGATGCCACTGGACGAATTCGGCGTCCTGCATGGCGCGCGGGCTTTGCGCCACGAAAAGCACCAGCCGCCGGCCATCGGTGAAATACGGATCGCCGGCCAGGTTGGCGCGAGGCTGCGCCTGGCTGGCCTCGCCCACGCCGTCGACGTAGCCCCAGCGTGCCACGTTGCTGGTCATCAGCATGTCCTGCAGCAGGTAGTCGCGGGCTTCGTCCACGTCGGGATCGATCACGTGCGTCGTCAGCGTGGGGGAGCGGGTGGTGACCTTCACGCCGATGTCGCGGCTGATCTGGCCAGCCCAGACCGGCACGCCGTCCACCTGCAACGGTGTCAGCCAAAGACGCAGATGATTGCGCTGCGAGATGCTGGCCCGCGCGCGCTGCATGGAGAAATCCTGTGGACGGCCAGCGAAATGCAGCGCGCTGACCGGCGACGTGCGATAGCTGCCGCCGAAGGCAAACACGCCGATCATGCGGCCGACGCTGGACGCGTTGATGGTCTCGGTGAAATCCCATCCCGCCCGGACCAGCGCGACCAGCACGTCATGCTCGGACCCGACCATCACCAGGTTCAGCGGATCGCCTTGCTCGCTGCCCTGGGCATTGGTGGTGCAGCAGGGGAGCTTCTGCAAGGCGGAGCCCAGCGAAGCCAGGTCGACCCGGACCCGGCGCTCCGGCTGATAAAGCCGCTCGGGATCGATGGTCTGGTAGTCGAAGCCGCCGCCAGGCAGTTCCCTGGCGAAGTCGAAGCGCAGCACATGCCGGGCCCCCAGCAGCTCGACGTTGACCAGCTTGATGCCCCGCGTGACATTGGTGTAGACGAAACCGCTGACCGTTTGGCCGGGCGGAACATGCACCTTGATCTGGCGCGCGGTCAACTGGCGTTCGATCTGCGCCGCCGATGCGCCGCCCGAGCCCGAGTGGAAAAGATAGGCGGCCTCGCGCGCGGAGTAGAAGTCGCGATCCATGAACACCGGCATGAACCAGTAGGGAAGCGTGCTGCGGTTCTCGATCCTGACCCAGACGGGTTGCACGCCATGCTCGGCCAAGGGCAGTCCGAAGCTGGCTGCGCTTTCCTCGTCGCGCAGCGCCGCGACGCTGACGGTGACCTGGCCGCGTGTCATCGCCTGGCGATTCGCGCGATCCAGGTAGCTTCGTTCCGCCTGGGACGGATCCATGGAAGAGGCAGCCTGGGAGTCTTTCGGGGAGGCGGCCGGACCGGCGCAGGCGGACAGCAGGGACAGGGCGAGCGCGCCGAGCAGGGCACGCGCCGAGGCGGCCGCACCGTCCATCCATCGGGTATCAAGGGCGCTGGGCTTGTTCATGGTCCCCCTTCGCATCGATAGGGGGCACCGCGCGATCACCCCCACTGCGCCAAGCTGGTGGCAAAAGCATCAATGATGCCGCAAAACCATTTCATAACCTTGCCGATTTTCAAATAACGATCATTTTTTATGTTGGCCTGGCCCACCTTGACCGTGGCAGAAGTGCGGCTGGGTTGCCGCGGAGCATTGCAGCCGCTGCTCATGCTCCAGCAGCCATTGCTTGCGGGCCAGGCCACCGCCGTAGCCGGTCAACGCCCCATCCTTGCCCACGACCCGGTGGCAAGGGACGACGATCGCCACCCGGTTGGCGCCATTGGCGCCCGCCACCGCGCGCACGGCCTGCGGCCTGCCCAGCTTCGCCGCCTGCTCGGCATAGCTGGCGGTGTGGCCATAGGGAATGGCTTGCAGCGCCCGCCACACAGACTGCTGGAACTCGCTGCCCGGGGTATCGAGCAGCAGATCGAACCGCTGCCGCACGCCCGCGAAATACTCGCCGATCTCGCGCTCGGCCTGCCGCGTATGCGCGTTCTCGCCCGCCAGGATGCGCGCCCGCAGCAGCCGTTGCAGGTCCTTGAACTCGGTCTCCAGCATCCGGCGATCCACGAACTCCAGCAGGCAGAGGCCGCGCTCACTGGCGCAGGCGAACATCGGGCCCAGCGGCGTGGTGAAGCGATGGATCAACAACACGCTGGCCTCGGCCGTAGGCGCGCCGCCGGTCAGCTTCTTGACGGTGTAGCCAAAGCCGCTGAGCGACTCGTAGCCGTTGTCCAGCGCGGCGTCGGTCGCACGGCGGCCGGTCTTCAATTCCTCCAGCGCCGCATTGATGCGCAGCGAACGCTGGAACGCCTGGAAGCTCATGCGGTGGTGCCGCTGGAACCAGCGCCGGATCCGCTCGGGGCTCAGCCCGCGCTGCCTGAGCTGCCAATCGCTCAGTCGCTCCTTGGGATGCCGGCGCACCCAGTCGACAGCCTCGGCCACTTCCGGCGGCGCGGCATGGGCGTTCTCGGTCGGCCTGCATACCTTGCAAGGCCGGTAGCGGGCATCCAGCGCTTCCTTGAAGTCGGTATAGAACACCACGTTCTCGCGCTTGGGCTTGCGTGCGCGGCAGGTGGCGATGCAGAACACGCCGGTGGTTCTTACGCCGACATAGAAGATGCCTACGTGATCGGCGGCGCGGTCGAGCAGGGCGTGGTAGTAGGTGTCGATTTGCCGGTTGTCGGTGATCAGCATGGTCGGAGGGCGGCTTGTCTGAATGGCGCCAGTATGGAGTTTGGCCCGGGCGCGTCACAACCGAAAAATGGACGAGTATTTCTTATTGTCCGGAAGCAGGGATAAGGCTGATTCTATCTGCGAACCGGCCGCTTCCAACAGTCTGCATTGGGAACCATACCTACAACAGCATGCTGGTTGGAGTCGATAGGACTGCGGCAGGATGGTTGACAGCGTTTGTCGGCGACCTATGCCGGCAACAGCCAGACGCCGGCGCATACCGAGAATTATGCCTATGACGCGAACGGCTACCTGACCACAGTGACCATTGGCGGGGTCGTGCGGGCCGAGCGGGTGAACGATGCGGCCGGACGTGTCGTACGCTATATCGAACGCAACGAGAACAACAGCGTGCGCACGGATGTGACGCGCACCTGGGACGCGGATGGATTGCAGACGCTGGAAACCGACAACCTGACGGGGAGGACGACTACCTACACGTACTCGGGAGAGGGTTCCTTGAATACGGTGGTGTCGGAGGGCGGCGGCTCTGCCAAGACCACCACCAGCTATACCTATGAATGGTGGGACAGCGCCAAGCAAAAAGAGGTCAAGGTCCAAGGCGACAACGGCCAGTCTGGTTGGGCGCCGGGTTTTTCCCGGTTTACCTACGATGTGAACGGCAACGTCAAGAGCGCGACCGATGTGGTGGGCAAACGGGAGTTCCGCTACTTGGTCGATGGCGATGGACAAGTGCTGCGGCGAGACGAGTATCTGGGCAGCGAGACCAATGCGTCGGGAGAACTGGTCAGCGCACGCGGCAACCGCTCGCACTCCTACTACTACCTGGGGGGACACCGCGTCGGCAACGTCGGCAACGATGGCGTTGAAAGGGTGGACTACGCCCAGGAGTTGTCGCGGGTGACGCCCGAGCAGACCAAGGCCGAGGACTACTACAAGCGGTTCAAGCCGTCGGCGGGCGCCGATTTCGACGAAAACTACATGCCGATCAACAGCGGCTATCCGGGATCGGCACCGGGCGCGTATACGGTTCGCACGGGAGAGACGCTGCGCAGTATTGCGACCTCGCTATGGGGCGATGCGGCGCTGTGGTGGGTCCTGGCAGATGCGAACGGGCTCAGTGGCGATGACCCTTTGGTGGCTGGCACCGTGCTGCGAGTGCCCAACAAGGTCACGAACGTGCACAACACGTCGGAGACCTATCGGCCATATGACCCGGGCAAGGCATTGGGGAATACGAGCCCGACGCTGCCCGAGCCGCCTCCGCCGCCGGGGCGGGGTGGGTGTGGTGGATTCGGAGCGGTGCTATCCGTCGTGGTAGCGGTGGCGGTCACAGCGTGGACAGGCGGTGCCGCGTCGGCGCTACTGGGTAGCGAGATGCTCGGCTGGGCAGCGGCCGGCGCGTTGGGTTCCGTCGCAGGTCAAGCTACGGCAATGGCTACAGGGGTCCAAGAAAAATTTAGTTGGACGGGGGTAGCACTTGGTGCCGTAGGCGCAGGAGTGACGGCTGGTTTGACGCAGGCCGGATCGTTGAGCGCGGCGTTGACCAAGTTGGGCGATACGGGAAGCCAGATTGCTCTGGGCGGGATCCGCTCGGTAGTGACGCAAGGTATCGGGGTAGTGACCGGGTTGCAGTCTAGCTTTGATTGGAAGGGGGTAGCGGCTTCCGCAGTAGCAGGAGGCGTGGGGCAATTGGTCGGCAGCACGACACTGGGCAGGGTGGATATGCTTGGTGATGTGGCAGTGGGTCTATCGGCCGGAGTGGCTAGCGCGTTGGTGCGCGGGCAGAGCATGAGTCGCAACTTAGGATCGATCGTCGCTGACGCGGTAGGGACGACGATAGGCAATCGGATTGCAACAGAAATAGCGGCTGCATCAGATCGCAGTAAGGAATTGTCACAGGTGCGTGAGCGATACGCTCAAGTGGCGAGTAGTGGCGCGATGAGTGATGAGGCTCTACAAGATCATGCGCAGGCCTATTGGCGAGCAAAGGGAGCCAGTGCGCAGGAGCAAGGTAACGCGCGCGAATTGCTGGAGAAGTACGGGATACTCGGGGCTGGTCCTCAGGGAATCGTTACGGTCGGGGAGCTACAACATATAGATGTGGTGAGGCCAGGAAGTGCCAGTGTGGGAGTGGGGGATAGCACTTCCTCGTCCATCAGCTCAACCGTATTGGGAGAGGTTCTTGATGGAGCGATTATCAATGGCGGCAGGCTGCTCAACGACGTCGGCCAGTACGTGCAGTCGCGTCCAGGAGTTGAATTAGCACTGCAGACGCTGGAGTTTGTGTTATCCCCGGTTCCAACGTTGCTAAGTCGTATGGTGGACGCGGTGGGTGGGGACTACATCGAGGCCGCACAGTCACGGGTGATGCAGGCGATTGCTGAGCAATATCGTGCAGCAAACTATACGGAGGAGCAGAGTGGGTTCGCTGGTCTAGGCGGTGTTTTTGCGTTGGGAACACTAGCAGGAGGGGGAGCGAAGGCGTTGCGGTCGATTGTGGACCTGGGGGGCGGCGTAGCTAAGGCTGGAGTGGATATTCCAAAGGGAGATCTCAGGCTCAGGTCAGCTACAGAGAATGTGACCCAGAAAACGCCAGTTGATGTTTCTGCAGGCACTTTTTCGATTTCGGATTGGACTGGTTATCCGGCCGGTGTTCCGAAACCAGAAGGACCATTTCGATTGTTGGATGGGGCCGAGTACAATCAGGCTAGAATGGCTGCTGACAGGGCTAATCGTCTTATTCGACGGGAAGAAGGGTGAATCGCACCGAGTTTTGAGGAGGCTCCAACCTTTGAGAAAATGGAGCCATGAGCAAGAACAACAAATTTTCGCCTGAAGTCCGTGAGCGTGCCGT